>NZ_JAOCAT010000022.1:0-122770 GCF_029839485.1 Achromobacter sp. GD03932 | reverse complement strand
CGTGCAGCAGGCCGTCGGCATCGCGCGAGGCAGCGGTCAACCTGCCCACCGACCACTCGGGCACTTCCTCGATCTGGTGTCCGCGCTGGCGCAGCGCCGCAATGACCTCGGCGCCGAAGCTCGCCTCCACCGCCAGATGTCCCGGCTTGCGGTCGCGCGGATAGAAGGACGTGGGGAAATGCATGGTGTGCGACATGGGCAGATCAATCGCTTCCTGCAGGTTCAGGCCGTGGTGCACGTGGCGCAGGAAGAACAGCAGCTGCCATTGTTCCTGCTGGTCGCCGCCCGGCGTGCCGAAGGCCAGGTAGGGCTTGCCATCGCGCAGCGCCAGCGAGGGCGTCAGCGTGGTGCGCGGACGCTTGCCGGGCGCCAGCGTGCCGGGCAGCCCTTCTTCCAGCCAGAACATCTGCGCGCGGGTATTCAGGCCGAAGCCGAGTTCCGGAATCACCGGCGAAGACTGGAACCATCCGCCCGAAGGCGTGGCCGAGATCATGTTGCCCCAACGGTCGATGACGTCCACGTGCGTGGTGTCGCCGCGTTTGGCGGAGGCGCGCATGTCGGCTAGCGTGGGTTCATTGGTGGCGCTGCCGGGCGCGGACACCTTGGAGAGACGCTCCAGCGTGTCCATGACGCGCTTCACTTGGGCCTCGAAACCCGGCACCTGGCCAGGCAGCAGATCCTGCGAGGCCGACTCGCCGATGAGCGCGCGGCGTTCGGCGTTGTAGGCATCGGACAGCAAATGCTCCAGCGGCACGTCGACGAAGGCCGGATCGCCGTAATAGGCCTCGCGGTCGGCAAAGGCCAGCTTCATGGCCTCGGTCACGCGGTGCACGAACTCGGCGCTGGTCGGGCTAACGCCGGCCAGGTCCATTTCCTTGAGCAGCGCCAGGGTCTGCAGGAAGACCGGGCCTTGGCTCCAGGAGCCGGCTTTCGCCACGGTGTAGCCGTGATAGTCGTAGGTGACCGGCTTGTCGTAGCTGGCCGACCAGCCCGCCAGGTCCTCGGCGGTAATGACCCCACGGTGCGTGGAACCGCTCTCGTCCATGACGTCGGTGCTGCGGGCGAACCGGTCGATTTCCTCGGCCACGAAGCCGCGGTAGAACGCAACGCGCGCCGCCTCGATCTGGCGCTCGCGGTCCACGCCGGCGCTTTCGGCCTGCTGCAGCACGCGGGTCCAGGTGCGCGCCAGCGCCGGATTGCGGAACAGCTTGCGGGCCTCGGGCACCTTGCCGCCCGGCACGTAGACGGCGGCGGTCGTCGGCCAATGGGTCTGGAAGAAGTCCTTCAGGCCGGCGATGGTGTTGGAGATGCGCGGCATCAGCGCGTGGCCGTGCTCCGCGTAATAGATGGCGGGCTCCAGCACGTCGCGCACGCGCATGCTGCCGTGGTCGCGCAAGAGCAGCATCCAGGCGTCGAAGGCGCCGGGAATGACGGTGGCCAGCAGGCCGTTGCCGGGGATCAGCTTCAGGCCTTCGGCGCGGTAGCGTTCGAGCGTGGCGGCTGCGGGCGTGGTGCCCTGGCCGCAGAGTACTTCGACGCGACCGGTGCGCGCGGAGTAGAACACCGCGGGCACTTCGCCGGCCGGGCCGACCAGATGGGGTTCGACCACCTGCAGCACGAAGGCCGAGGCGACGCAGGCGTCGAAGGCGTTGCCGCCGCGCTCCAACAGCGACATGCCGGCCGCGCTGGCCAGCCAATGGGTGGAGGTCACGACACCGAAGGTGCCAAGGATTTCCGGGCGAGTGGTAAACATGATGGTTCCTATGGGGCTGTGGTCAGGCATCAAGCCGCTGACACGCAGAGCACTTCCTATGCGGCGAATACCAGGCGGCGAAAAAGCCAAGCACGCCAGAAAGATCTACGGGCGCAATACATCAGGGGCGCCGCGGATCCGGCTCCGCCGGTCCGCCAGCGCGGCCCCAAGGGGGGCCGGCGCCAGCGGGTAGGAGGGAGCCTACTTTTTAGCGACAGTGACACCCTTCAGGCGAATCAAGCCATCCGGGTACGGAACAAAGCCTTCCACCTTCTTCTGCACGCCGAAGGTCCACGGCAGGTAGAACAGGTAGACGATCGGGCGCTGGTCCTGCATCGCCGTCAGCACCTGGTCATACATGGCGCGGCGCTTGGCAGCGTCCGATTCGGCGCGGGCATCGTTGAGCAGCTTGTCCACGGCGGGATCGCAGAACTTGCCGTCGTTCAGATTGCCCTTGCAGCTCAGGTACTGGTGGATGTTGCCGCTGGGATCGACCCGGCCCGACCAGCCGCTCTGCCCCACTTCGAAGTCGCCGCGCGCGAGCGAGGATTGCAGGGAAGCGAATTCCACCGGACGCAGCGTGATGTCGAAGCCCGCTTCGGCGCCCATGGCCTGCACCAGCTCGAACACCTGCTGCATGGTGGTGTTGTTGCCGAAGGTGATCTCGAACTTGACGCGGTCAAAGCCCGCTTCCTTCAACAGCGCCTGCGCCTTCTTGGGATCGCGGCCCTTGTGCTCGAAGGCCGTGTTGTAGGCGAAGCTGGCCGGCGGGAACGGCTGGTAAGCGGGCTGGAACATGCCTTCGCCGATCACCTGGTTGAGCACGTCGCGGTCGATGGCGAGGTCCAGCGCCTGGCGCACGCGCTTGTCCTTGGCCAGGGGGTTGTTGGCGCGCGCGCCGTTGGCCAGGTTCACCGAAATGGCCTGGAAGCCCAGGCCGGTCACCGGCGCCAGGGTCAGGTTCTTGTCGTCCTTCACGGCCTTGGCATCGCTGGGCGCGACGCGCTCGATGATGTCCAGGTCGCCGGCGCGCAGGTTGTTCAGGCGCACGGTGTTGTCCGGAATCGGGGTGTAGACCAGACGATCGAAGTGATAGTTGGCGGCGTCCCAGTACTTGGGAAATTTCTCGAGCACGATGCGGTCGTTCTGCACGCGCTCCTTGAACTGGTACGGCCCCGAGCACACCGGCTTGCCGCCAGGGTCCTTGTCGAAGCTGGCGGGCGACATCATCATCCCGGCGCGATCGGACAACTGCGACAGCAGCGAGGCGTCGGGTTCGGACAGGGTCAGCACCACGGTGCTGGCGTCCGGGGCCTCGACGCTGGCGACCGTGGCCAGTTCGCTCTTGCGGTTGCTGTCGGGCAAGGTGCGGGCGCGGTCCAGGTTGGCCTTGACGGCCGCGGCGTTCACCGGCGTGCCGTCGTGGAAGACGGCGTCGGTGCGCAGCTTGAAGGTCAGGACCTTGTTGTCCGGGCTGATGGTCCAGGATTGCGCCAGCTGCGGCACGATCTTCAGGTCCGGCGTGATCTCTACCAGCTTGTCGCAGAGGGAAGCGAAGACGATGCGGCCCACGAAGGTGCGCGCGCGCACCGGGTCCAGCACGTCAGGGTCGTCCTGCAGGCCGATACGCAGGGTGGATTGGGCTTGCGCCAATCCGCTGGCCAGCATTCCCGCCATGGCCATGGCGAGGCAAAGTTTACGCATGAAAGATCTCCGTCGGTTCAGGTCGGCCTGGTTCCCCGCGCGGACGCGCCGCCCGGCATGAGGGAACAGACCCGAGCCGTGCCGCATCCGGGTCCATCCCCCGCCGCGCACGTTCTTGTTGGATTCTGCGCCAGGCGCGCGGCGATTGTATAGAGCGGCGGCTGTCGTAAGCCTAAATGCGCGCCGGGCGGCCGCCTTGCGGACGCGCTTTCAGGGAATGCGGCAAGGCGCCGCGAAGTCCACGGCGGCCTGGACCTCGGCGCGCAGCTTGGCGACCAGCGGCCGGGCATCATCGCGGCGGTACTGGAACGCATAGGGCATGGCCGCCAGGGGCGTATCGCCTTCCAGCACGCGCAGGCTGCCCTCGGTCTGCAAGGCGCGGGCCCAATGGCTGGGCAACAGGCCGACGCCGGTGCCTTCTATCAGGAGGCCGACCACCGCCCCCCAGTTGTTGCAGCAGAGCCGTTCGCCGCCCGCCTCGCGGCCCGCCAGCCAGTCGTCGATGATGCGCGTGGTGCCGGCCCCGGCCGGCAGCGTGACCAGCGGCAGGCGCGCCAGCAGTTCCGGCGTCATGCGCGTGGCGCCGTCCAGCAGCGCCGGCGCGGCGACCCAGGAGAATTCGGCCTGGCCTATGGCGGAGGAAGCGATGTTGGGCCGCGAGGAACGGCCCGCGATCACGGCGAAGTCCAGTTCACCGTCGGCCACGCGCTGCTCCAGCACCTGGCCGATGTCCACGTAGGGTTCCAGCACCAGGTCCGGGTAGGCGGCGCGCACGCCCCGGATCAGCCGCGGCAGCCAGGTCAGCGCGGTCAGTTCGCCCACGCCGAAGCGGCAGCGCCCGCTGAGCCCGGCGCTTTGCGCCAACGACGCCCGGATCTGTTCGGCCGAGGCCAGCAGGTCGCGCGCCTGCGGCAGCAGGCGCTGGCCGGCGTCGGTCAGCACCGCCTTGTGGCCGCTGCGATCGAACAAAGGCAGGCCCAGACCTTCCTCGAGCTCGGTAATGCGCTTGGACAGCGACGATACCGACAGGTGCAGGCGCTCGGCCGCCACGGCGAAACTTGCGCAGGTGGCGGCCCAGTAGAAGGCTTCGAGTTGCTTGAGGGTCATGCCGGGATTGTAGAGGCGCCCGGCATGGAAATGCCCTCCTTTGGGACGCTGCGTTGCAAAGCGCCCCCGCGGCATCAGACGGCTTTCGGCGTCAGCAGATGCGCGGAAAACCGGAGGGTATCGATGGCGGCGCGGAGCATGCGCTCGACGCGCGGCCACATGTCGCCCTTGAGGCGATCGGACCAGCAGATGCTGTCGAACACCCCGTCGACCAGGGCGTGCAGATAAAGATTGGACAGGCGCACGTCCAGCGCGCGCGGCAGGTCTTCGCGCTTGACCGCGGCGCGCAACAGTTTCTCCGAGGTGCGCAGGGCGTGGCGCTCCCACAGGTCGCGGCGGCGCAGCAGGGGCGCGTTTTCGTCGCTGCGTTCGCATTTCAGGTACAGGATCTCCAGCACGCGCTGCACCGAGCCTTCCTGCGCGTAGATCTGGATGTACTGCCGCATGGAGGTGTAGAGCGATTCCAGCGCCTCGCCGTCGGTCGAGACATGAGTCAGCGGCGCAGCCTCGCCCAGCGCGCGGTCGCACATGGCGATGCAGACGTCGATCTTGTTCTTGTAATGGCCGTAGACGGCGCCCCGGGACACCCCTGCGTGGTCGGCTATGTCGCTCATGGTGGTGGCGGCCACCCCTTTGGACAGGAACACGTGTTCCGCGGCATCCAGGATGCGGTCGCGGGTGCGTTGGGACTCTTCCTTCGTCTTGCGGGCCATGCGGGGACCTCCTTCTTAAAAAATCGGCTGCAAAAAAATGGCGACTTCAAAACAAGAAGCCGCCCTTTTCGTCACTGTGAATAAGTGTGAAGCGGGGAGCATACTTCCGAACAAAATAATTAATCAAGCGTGACGGATTAAATGATAGACTCGCTTCCCCACGCGGGAAAGTCGGCGCCTTTCCCCACCTCAGCCCTCCCAGGGCCCATCAGAAATTTTAAAAATGAAGCAAAGAGTCTCTCTACGCACGCTCGCCCTTTCTTCCGTACTAATTCTTATTACCGGTTGCTCGAAACCGGAAGCCCAACAAGCCACCGAGGCTCCCGCCGAAGTCGGCGTCATCGTTGCCCGGGCCACGCCCACCAGCGTCGCCACCGAATTGCCGGGCCGGCTGGAGCCCTACCGCGAGGCCGAAGTGCGCGCGCGGGTGGCCGGCATCGTCACGGCGCGTCTGTACGAGGAAGGCCAGGACGTGACGCGCGGCGCCGCCCTGTTCCAGATCGATCCCGCGCCCTTGCAGGCCGCCTACGATTCCGAAGCCGCGAACCTGGCGCGCGCGCAGGCCAACCTGTCCGCCGCCGCCGACAAGCTGCGCCGCTACGCCGACCTGGTGTCGGACCGCGCCATCAGCGAACGCGACCATGCCGAAAGCGTGGCGCAGGAGCGCCAGGCGCGGGCCGAGGTCGCCCTGGCCCGCGCCAACCTGCAAAGCGCCAAGCTGAAGCTGGATTACGCGCGCGTCACCTCGCCCATCGACGGCCGGGCGCGGCGCGCGCTGGTGACCGAAGGCGCGCTGGTGGGCGAAGGCCAGGCCACGCCGCTGACGGTGGTGCAGCAGATCGATCCCATCTACGTGAACTTCGCCCAACCGGCGGCCGAGGTGATGCAGCTGCAAAAGCAGATCCGCGCGGGCGCCCTGGAAGGCGTGGCGCCGGACCAGGTGCGGGTGCGGCTGCTGCTGCCCGACGGCTCCGAGTACGGGCGCGGCGGCACGCTGTCGTTCGCCGACCTGGCGGTGGATCCGGGCACGGACAACGTCACCATGCGGGCGCTGTTCGATAACCCGGGCCGCGACCTGCTGCCGGGCATGTATGTGCGGGTGCGGCTGGAGCAGGCGATCAACCGCGACACCTACCTGGTGCCGCGCAACGCGCTGCTGCGCAACGCCGAAGGCGCGCACGTGCTGGCCGCGGATGCGGACGGAGAACTGCAGAAGATCGTCGTCACCGCGCAGCGCCTGCAGGGTCCGAACTGGATCGTCACGCAGGGATTGGCGGGCGGCGAGCGCATCGTCGTCGAGAACGCCGCGCATCTCGCGGCGGGACAGAAAATCAAACCGGTGGAACGCGCCGCGCCCAGCGCGCAGGCTCCCGCCCCCGGCAACCCGGAGGCCGGCGTCCAGGCAAGGACGCCCGCCGCGGGTCAAAAAGGATAAACCGCAATGGCGCGTTTTTTTATCGATCGCCCCGTCTTCGCCTGGGTGATCTCGCTGCTGATCGTGCTGATCGGCATTCTGTCGATCCGCGCGCTGCCGGTGGCGCAGTATCCGGACATCGCTCCGCCGGTGGTCAACGTCGGCGCCAGCTATCCCGGCGCCTCGGCCAAGGTGGTCGAAGAGGCGGTCACCGCCATCATCGAACGCGAGATGAACGGCGCTCCGGGGCTGATGTACACCTCGTCCAGCAGCGACTCGACGGGCTGGGCCAGCATCAACCTGACCTTCAAGCAAGGCACCAATCCGGACCTGGCGGCCGTGGAAGTGCAGAACCGCCTGAAGGCGGTGGAGCCACGCCTGCCCGAATCGGTGCGCCGCGACGGCGTGCGCGTGGAGAAGGCGGCCGACAACATCCAGCTGGTGGTGTCGCTGAAATCGGACGGCGGCCTGGATGACATCCAGCTGGGCGAGCTGGCCGCCTCCAACGTGCTGCAGGCGCTGCGCCGCGTGGAAGGCGTGGGCAAGGTGCAGTTGTTTGGCGCGGAAGCCGCCATGCGCATCTGGCCGGATCCCGCCAAGCTGACGGCCATGTCCCTGACTCCGGGCGACATCGTCTCTGCCTTGCGCAGCCACAACGCGCGCGTCACCATCGGCGAACTGGGCAACCAGGCCGTGCCGAAGGACGCTCCGCTGAACGCCAGCATCGTCGCCGGCGAGTCGCTGCGCACGCCCGAGCAGTTCGGCAACATTCCGCTGCGCGCGCAGCCGGGCGGCGCCACGTTGCGCCTGAAGGACGTGGCGCGGGTCGAACTGGGCGGCACCGACTATATGTACCTGTCGCGCGTGAACGGCATGACCGGCACGGGCCTGGGCATCAAGCTGGCGCCGGGTTCGAACGCGGTGGACACGACCAAGCGCATCCGCGCGACCATGCAGGAGCTGGCCCAGTACTTCCCGCCGGGCGTGACCTGGGACATCCCCTACGAGACCTCCACTTTCGTGGAGATTTCGATCAGAAAGGTGCTGATGACCCTGCTGGAAGCCGTGGCCCTGGTGTTCTGCGTGATGTATCTGTTCATGCAGAACTTCCGCGCCACGCTGATTCCGACGCTGGTCGTGCCGGTGGCGCTGCTGGGCACGCTGGGCGTGATGCTGGGACTGGGCTATTCCATCAACGTGCTGACGATGTTCGGCATGGTGCTGGCCATCGGCATCCTGGTCGACGACGCCATCGTGGTGGTGGAGAACGTCGAACGCATCATGGCCGAGGAAGGCTTGTCGCCGCGCGAGGCCACGGTCAAGGCCATGGGCCAGATCAGCGGCGCCATCGTGGGCATCACGGTGGTGCTGGTGTCGGTGTTCGTCCCCATGGCCTTCTTTGACGGCGCGGTGGGCAACATCTATCGCCAGTTCGCCGTGACGCTGGCCGTGTCGATCGCCTTCTCGGCCTTCCTGGCGCTGTCGCTGACGCCGGCGCTATGCGCCAGCATGCTCAAGCCCATCGCCGCCGGCCACCACGAGAAGCGCGGTTTCTTCGGCTGGTTCAACCGGGCCTTCGCGCGCCTGACCGCGCGCTACACCGCCCGGGTGTCGGGCGTGCTGGCCCGTCCGGTGCGCTTCGGCCTGGCCTATCTGGCGGTGATCGCCGCGGTGGCGCTGCTGTTCGCGCGCCTGCCCTCTTCTTTCCTGCCGGACGAAGACCAGGGCAGCTTCATGGCCATGGTCATCCTGCCCCAGGGTTCGCCGCAAGCCGAAACCATGGCGATGGTGAAGGAGGTCGAGCGCTACATGATGGAGCACGAGCCCGTCGAGTACGTGTATTCGGTCAACGGCTTCAGCAACTACGGCAGCGGACCGAACTCGGCCATGTTCTTCGTCACGCTGAAGGACTGGAAGCAGCGCAGCGGCGCCGACCTGCACGTGAACGCGGTGGTGGAACGCGTCAACGCCGCCTTCGCCGACCGCAAGAACGTCATGGTGCATGCGCTGAACTCCCCGCCGCTGCCGGACCTGGGCTCCACTTCGGGCTTCGACTTCCGCCTGCAGGACCGCGCCGGGCTGGGCTACGAAGCCCTGACCCAGGCGCGCCAGCAATTGCTGGCGGCGGCGGCCAAGCACCCCGCGCTGACCGAGGTCGTCTTCGCGGGCCAGGAAGAGGCGCCGCAGCTGGAGCTGCGCGTCGACCGCGACAAGGCCCAGGCCATGGGCGTGCCGCTGGACGAGATCAACACGGCGCTGGCGGTCATGTACGGCTCGGACTACATCGGCGACTTCATGCTCAATGGCCAGGTGCGGCGCGTGACCGTGCAGGCTGACGGCAAGAGCCGCGTCGACATGGAAGACGTGTCGCGCCTGCACGTGCGCAACCTGCAGGGGCAGATGGTGCCGCTGTCGGCCTTCGCCACCCTGAAATGGTCGATGGGACCGCCGCAGCTCAACCGCTACAACGACTTCCCCTCGTTCACCATCAACGGTTCGGCCGCCCCTGGACACAGCAGCGGCGAGGCCATGCGCGCCATCGAGACGCTGGCGGCCGAACTGCCGCGCGGCATCGGCTTCGACTGGTCGGGACAGTCCTATGAGGAACGGCTGTCCGGCAACCAGGCGCCGGTGCTGTTCGCGCTGTCCGTGCTGGTCGTGTTCCTGGCGCTGGCCGCGCTGTATGAAAGCTGGTCCATCCCGCTGGCGGTGATCCTGGTGGTGCCGCTGGGCGTGATCGGCGCAGTGCTGGGCGTGACGCTGCGCGGCATGCCCAACGACATCTACTTCAAGGTCGGCCTCATCGCCACCATCGGGCTGTCGGCCAAGAACGCGATCCTGATCGTGGAAGTGGCCAAGGACCTGGTGCGCGACGGCCAGGGCATCGTGTCCGCCACGCTGGAGGCCGCGAGGCTGCGGCTGCGGCCCATCGTGATGACCTCGCTGGCCTTCGGCGTGGGCGTGCTGCCCCTGGCGCTGGCCACCGGCGCGGCCTCGGGCGCCCAGGCCGCGATCGGCACGGGCGTGCTGGGCGGCATCGTCACGGCGACGGTGCTGGCCATCTTCCTGGTGCCGCTCTTCTTTTTGATCGTGGGCCGCGCGCTGGGCATGCGCGTGCGCCCCTCGCGTCCGCAAGGCCGCGAAACGCTGGAGACCACGCCATGAAGGCTATGGCAATGACCCTGCTTGCGCTGGCCCTGGCCGGCTGCTCGCTGGCCCCCAAGTACGAACGGCCGGCTGCGCCGGTCCCGCAGGCCTATGACACGCCCGACGCGCAAGGGCTGGCGGCCATGCCGCAGGACTGGCGCGATTACTTCAACGACCCGGCGCTGCAGGCCTGGATCACCGCCGCCTTGGAGAACAACCGCAACCTGCGGGTGGCGGCGCTGCGCATCCAGGAAGCCCGGGCGCTGTACGGCGTGCAGCAGGCCGACCGCCTGCCGTCCATCGACGGCACGGGCGAGTTCAGTCGCGGACGCGGCGCGGAACCCGGCCAGCCGCGCATGCCGGTGGCGGACCGCTACCGTGCCGCCGTGGGCATCGCGGCCTTCGAGCTGGATTTCTTCGGCCGCGTCAAAAGCCTGAGCGACGCCGCGTTGTCGCGCTACCTGGCCAGCGAGGAAGCGCACCGCGCCGCCACGCTGTCGCTGATGTCGGAGACGGCCACGGCTTACTTCAACCAGCGCTCGCTGGCGGAACAGCTGCGCCTGACCGAGAGCACGTTGGCGTTGCGCGAGGCCTCGCTCAAGCTCACCCAGCGCCGCTACGACGCCGGGCTGGAAACGGCCGTGGGGCTGCGCACCTCGCAGATGCTGGTGGAGTCCTCGCGCGCCACGCATGCCGAACTGAGCCGGGAATACCGCCAGTCCGTGCATACGCTGGGCATACTGGCGGGAGACTTTTCCCTGCCGCCCGACACCGATGCCGTCACGCTGGAAAGCCAGAGCCTGACGCCGCTGGCCGCGGGCCTGCCCTCCGCCCTGCTGATCCGTCGTCCGGACCTGCGCCAGGCCGAGGACACGCTGCGGGCCGCCAACGCCGACATCGGCGCGGCGCGCGCGGCGTTTTTCCCATCGGTGCAGCTGACCACCGACATCGGCACCACGGCCGGCAGCTTCTCGGACCTGTTCGGCTCTGGCACCGGCACCTGGACCTTCGCGCCCAAGCTGACCCTGCCCATCTTCAACGCCGGGCGCAACAGCGCCAACCTGTCGCTGGCGGAAACGCGCAAGGACATCGCGGTGGCCCAGTACGAGGGCAGCATCCAGCAGGCCTTCCGCGAAGTGGCCGACGCGCTGTCCGCGCGCGACACGCTGCGCGCCCAGATCGACGCCCAGCGCAAGGTGCGCGACGCCGACCGCGACCGCCAGCGCCTGACCGAAAGGCGCTACGAGCGCGGCGTGGCGAGCTATCTGGAAATGCTGGAAGCGCAACGCAGCCTGTTCGAATCCGAACAGGAGTTCATCCGGCTGCAGCAGCGCCGGCTGGTCAACGCGGTGGAGTTGTACAAGGCGCTGGGCGGCTGGGAGCAGCCCGGATCCTGACGGATCAGTCAGCCTTGTCGATGCGGTAGGCGCAGCGGCGCGCGCCCGCGAGGATGTGCTCTTCGCGCCGCACCCGGACCTCTGCTCCGAGCACCTTGTGGAAGAGTTCCAGCTCGCTGCGGCAAAAGCCCATACAGGCTTTGGCCGCGGAGCAGATCGGGCAGTGGTTCTCGATGAAGAGGAAGTCCGCGCCATCCTTGCGCAGCTCGGCCATGTAGCCTTCGGCGCAGCGGACTTCCACCAGCCGCTCCAGCCTTTCCTTCAGGCTGCGGGCGCCCTGCATGGCCTGGCGATAGCCGTTGAGCATGGCGGTTTCGCGCGCCTGGATCAGCTTTTCGATGCCCTCTTCGCCGAACACCTGGCGCACGGCGCCCAGCATCTGTACCGTCATTTCGGCATGCGTGTCCGGAAAGCGCCCGTTTCCGGCATCGGTCAGAAACCAGATCTGCGTGGGCCGGCCACGGCCCGCGCTGTGGCTTTCGGAATCCACCAGTCCTTCCGCATGCAAGCGCGTCATCTGCTGACGCACCGCCTCGGCCGTCACGTCCAAGGTCTTGGCAATGACGGCGACGGATTGCGGGCCGCGCGTCTTCAGGGTCATGAGCACGCGGTCGGCGGGCTGATGCTCCCAGACCACGGGATGGGACGGACTGTCAGACATGAATGTGGAGTCTCCGGTTGTTTGCCTATGGTGCCATGAACCGCGGCTGCCAGTCAGCCGGAAGCCGCCTGCGGGTCGGCCGCCGGCGCTTCCCATCCGCCTCCCAGCGCCTTGTACAGCGCAATCAGGCGGGTATAGGACTCGGTTTCGGCCACGGCCACGGCGTCCTGGGCGCGCAAAAGCGTACGCTGCGCGTCCAGCACCGTCAAATACGGGGTGCTGCCTTCACGGTAGCGCAGTTGCGCCAGTTCCGCCGCCCTGCCGCTGTGCGCGGCCGCCTGCGCCAGGCTGCCCAGGCGCTGCTGGGTCTGGCCGTATTCCGTCAGCGCCGATTCCAGTTCCTCGACCGCCCGCAGCACGGTCAGTTCATAGCTGGCGACGGCGCCGTCCGCGCGCGCCACCGCGCCGCGCTTGCGCGCCAGCGCCGTGGGCAGGTGGAAGGCGGGCCAGTTGGCCGTGGCCGCCACGCTGAACGCGCGGCTGGCTGATGACCCGAAATCCGCGCCGCGCAGGGCCACAAAGCCCAGGAATCCGCCCAGGTCGATGCGCGGATACAGTTCGGCGGTCGCCACGCCCACGTCGGCGTTGGCAGCGGCCATGCCGCGCTCGGCCGCCAGCACGTCCGGGCGCCGCGACAGCAAGGCGCTCACGTCGCCGATCGGCAGGCGGGTGTCCAGGGGAGCCAGCGCCTTGCCCGCATCAAGCTCGCCCAGCTCCACCGGCCGCAGGCCCGCCAGCACGGCGATCCGGTATTGCGCCAGCCGCCGGGCCGCGATCTGCACCGGCACGCTGGCCTGCACGGTCTCCAGTTCGGCGCGCGCGCTGGCCAGGTCGCCTTCGTCGCCGCGGCCGGCCGACACCATGGCCTGGATCACGCGCAGGCTGTCGCGCTGGCTCTGCAGGTTGGCGCGCGCCACGGCCAGGCGCTGTTCCGCGCCGCGCAGCTCGAAGTAGTTGCGCGCCACTTCGGCCGCCACCACGATGCGGGTCTGGGCCAGGTCCGCGGCCTGCGCCTCGCTGCGCGCGGCGGCGCCCTCGGCCGCCCGGCGCAGCCGGCCGAACAGGTCCAGCTCCCAGGTGGCGTCAAAGCCGACCCGATAGCTTTCGGCCAGGTTGCGTTGACCCGCGACGCCAGCATTGGCCTGGGACAGGCTGCGCTCATAGCCGCCGCCCAGCGTGACCACGGGCAGCCGGTCCAGATCCTTCTCGTCCAGCACCGCGCGCGATTCGGCCAGGCGCGCCTGCGCCATGCGGATGTCGAGGTTGCGGGACAACGCCAGATCGATCAACCGGTCCAGCTGCGGATCCTGCAATTGCTTCCACCAGTCGCGCTGCAATTGATCGGTGGAGAACAGGGCCTGTTCAGGGCTGGCCAGCGCCACCGGCGCGGCCTGGGGCTTCTGATAGTCGGGGCCGACGGCGCAGCCGGCGGTGGCCAGCGCGGCCAGCAGCACGGCCGCGCCGCGGCGCAAGCGTAGGGAAAGTTGTGGATGCTTCATGATGGTTTCCTTCGGCTAAGCGGAGGCGGCGGGCGCCGCGGCGTCCTCGGCCTGGGCCAGCGCCAGTTCCCGAGCGCGCGGCGTGTCGTGCGCTGCGCGGTGGTCGCGGGCAAAGACGGTGTAGACGGTGGGCAGCACGAACAGCGTGAACAGCGTGCCCACCAGCAGGCCCACCACGATGACCAGGCCCAGGCTGTAGCGGCTGTGCGCGCCCGCGCCGCTGGCGAACAGCAGCGGGATCAGGCCCATGACCATGGCGGCGGTCGTCATCAGGATGGGGCGCAGCCGGATGCGGGCAGCCTGCTCCATCGCGGTGCGCCGGTCCAGCCCGTGGCTGACCTGCATTTCATTGGCGAACTCCACCATCAGGATGCCGTGCTTGCTGATCAGGCCGATCAGCGTCACCAGCCCGATCTGGGTGTAGATGTTGATGGTGGCCATGCCCAGCGCCAGCGGTATCAGCGCGCCGCAGATCGACATGGGCACGCTCACCAGGATGATGAAGGGATCGCGCAGGCTCTCGTATTGCGCCGCCAGCACCAGGTAGATCACGATGATGGCGAAGATGAAGGTGATCATCAGCGCCGAGCCTTCCTGGCTGTACTGGCGCGCGTCCGACTGCCAGTCGTAGCTGAAGCCCGCGGGCAGGAACTTGGCCTGGTCGGTCAGGAACTGCACCGCATCGCCCATGGTGACACCCGGCATGGGAATGGCCTGGAAGGTGGCCGCGTTGAGCTGATTGAACTGGGTCAGCTTGTTGGGCTCCACGCCCATGGACACGGTCACGAGGTTGGACAGCGGTACCTGGGCGCCGCTGGCGCTCTTGACGTAGTAGCGCGCCAGCGACTCCGGCGAGATGCGCTGCTCGCGCAGGCTCTGCGGAATGACGTCATAGGAACGGCCGTCCATGCCGAAGCGGTTCACGTAGTTCTCGCCCACCAACACGGCCAGCGTGTCGCCGATGGCCTTCATGGTGACGCCCAGGCTGTTGGCCTTGGCGCGGTCCACCTTCAGCTGCACCACCGGGTTGTTGTAGTCCAGGTCGCTGTCGACCACCATGAACAGGCCGCTCTCGCGCGCCGCCTTCTTCAAGCCCTCCATGGCCTCGTAGACCACCGGATAGTCGGACGCGCTCATGATGACCATCTGCACCGGCAGCCCGCCGGTCGATCCCGGCAGCGACGGCAGCTGGAAGGCGAAGATGTTGCTGCCCTCGACCTGGTTCACCATGGCCTGCATGTCGGCCTGGATCTGGTCGGCCGAACGGTGGCGCTTATCCCAGGGCACGAAGTCCACGCCGCCGATGCTGTTGGAGACGCCGTCGGAGCCATTGATCAGCCAGCGCCCCTGCTGTTCGGGCAGGGTCTTCATGACGTCGTCCCACTTGCGGCCGAACTTCTCCACGTAGTCGATGTTGGCGTGCTGCGGCGACTTGATCGCCGTCAGCACGGTGGACTGGTCCTCCACCGGCGCCAGCTCGCGCTGCGCCGCGTTGTAGAGGAACGGCAGGCTGGCCAGCACCGCCACGGCGATCAGCCCGGTCACCCAGCGGTGATGCAGCGAGACGTCCAGCACGCGGCCATAGGCGTCGCCCAGGCGTCCGAAGAAATGCTCGGCGCGGCGCGCCATCCAGCCCTCGGAAACGCGGCTGTCCAGCAGGAACGAACTCATCACCGGCGACAAGGTCAGCGCGATAACGCCCGACACCACCACCGATCCCGCCAGGGTGAAGGCGAACTCCTTGAAGAGCGAACCGGTAAGCCCGCCCATCAGCCCGATGGGCGCGTAGACCGCCGCCAGCGTAATGGTCATGGCGATCACCGGCCCCGCCACTTCGCGCGCGCCGATGAGGGCCGCGCGCACCGGCGACTTGCCCTCTTCGATGTGGCGGTGCACGTTTTCCACCACCACGATGGCGTCGTCCACCACCAGGCCGATGGCCAGCACCATGGCCAGCAAGGTCAACAGGTTCACGCTGAAGCCGAACAGCGCCATGATGGCCGCCCCGCCCAGCATGGACAGCGGAATGGTCAGTACCGGAATCAGCACGGCGCGCAAGGACCCCAGGCACAGGAAGATCACCACCACCACGATGGCGACGGCCTCGATCAGCGTGCGCACCACGCCGTCGATCGAGGCGCTGATGAAGCGGGCCAGCTCGAACGGCACCTGCACGCTGGTGCCGGGCGGCAGGTTCTGCTTGATGTTGGGCAGCAGCTCGTTCAGGCGCTTGACGATCACCAGCGGATTGCCCACCGGCGTGGCGTTCAGGCCGAAGTACACCGCCGGCTCGCCGTCCATCAGGCCGCTGGAATCGGTGGACGCGGCGCCCAGTTCCACCGTGGCCACATCGCCCAGGCGCACGATCGCGTCGCCCTCGCGCTTGACCACCATGTCGCGGAATTCCGCGACGTTGACCAGGTCCGTGTTGACCTGGATGTTGGACACCACGTACAGGCCCTTGGCCTGTCCCGGCGCCGCCTGCACGTTGTTGTCGCGCAGCGCGTCGGCCAGCTCGCCCGCGGAAATACCGCGCGCCGCCATCCGGTTCGGGTCCAGCCACACCCGCATCGCCAGTTTCTGCCCGCCGTAGAGCTCCACGCTGGCCACGCCGTCGATGGACGAGAGCTGCGGCTGCACCACGCGCGACAGATAGTCGGTCAATGACGCCAGCGACAAGGTGCTGCTGGAAAAACCCACATAGGCCACGGCGGTCGCCTCGCCGGCGGACTTGACCAGCACAGGGTCGTACACGTCCTGCGGCAAGCGGTACTTGACCTCGTTGACCTTGGCCATCACCTCGGTCATGGCCTTGTTGGAATCGGCGTTCAGCTTCATCCGCACCGTGATCACGCTGCGGCCTTGGGTGGAGGAAGACGACAGGTAGTCGATGCCTTCCACCGTGGCCACGGACTGCGCGATGGGCTGGGTGACGAAGCCCTGCATGAGATCGGGCGAAGCGCCCGGATACTGGGTGGTGATGGTGATGGTGGTGCTTTCGGTCAGCGGATACTGCCGCACCGGCAGGCCGCTCAGGGCCTTGATGCCCAGCAGCAGGATCAGCGTGCTGACCACCAGCGCCAGCACCGGCCGGCGTACAAAGAGATCGGTGAATTTCATGTTCTGCTCCGCGCCCTCACCGGACTTGCGCCACGGTCTGCTGCGCGGCGTCCAGCGCCACGGTGTCCTGGGCGCTGACCTCGACCGCCGCGCCGTTGTGCAGGCGCAGCTGGCCCGACGTCACGACCTGGTCGCCCGCCTGCAGGCCTTCGGTCACGACCACGCGGCCGCGCACGCGCTCGGCCGTCTTCACGTAGGCCTGCCGGACCGTCGTGCCGGTGGACGCCTCGCCCGCCTTGGGCGGGTTCAGCACGTAGACGGAATCGCCATAGGCGCTGTAGCTGACCGCAGTTTCCGGCACGGTGATCACGCCGGGGCGCGCCGGCAGGCCGATCTGGCCCTGGGCGTACATGCCGGCCGCGAGCGCGCGGTCGGCGTTGGGCAGGGTCGCCTGCACGCGCACGGTGCGCGATCCCGCATCCACCTGCGGCTCCACGGTGCTGATCTGGCCTTCGAAGACGCGGCCCGCATGGGCGTCCACGGTCACCGCCACCGGCAGGCCCGCGCGCAACGCGCCCATGGCCTGCTCGGGCAGGGTGATGTTGGCATACATGGCGGAAGCGTCGGTCAGCGATACCAGCGGATCGCCGGCGCGGGCGAATTGCCCCAGGTTCACGCGGCGCACGCCCAGCACGCCGTCAAACGGCGCCTTGACGCGCTTTTGCTCGATCAGCGCCTGCACCCGCTTGATGTCGCCCGCGGCCTGGTCGTAGTCGGCCTGCGCCTGGTCCAGCTGTTCGCGCGTGGCGGCCTGCTGCGGCAGCAGGCGGCGGGTGCGATCCAGCAAGGCGCGCGCATTGCGCGCCTGGGCCTGCAAGCGGGCCAGCTCGCCCTGCTCGGGCGCGTCGTTCAACTGCACCAGCAACTGGCCGGCCTGGACCTGCGCGCCCGAGGCGAACAGGATACGGTCGACCCGGCCGTCCACTTCGGCCGCGACCTGCACCTGGCGCGCGGCCTCCAGCGAGCCGATGCCGCTCAGCGTGACCGGGAAGTCCGCCTGCCGCGCGGCGGCCACCGCGACCTTGGCCGGCGCCATGGCCCAGCCGCCCTTTTGCTGCGCGCCGCCGTACTTCCAGTACAGCCCGCCGCCCGCCAGCGCCAGCGCCACGACCCCGGCCGCCCACGCTCCTGATTTCGCCTTCATGATTGACTCGCTATTTATCAAAGAATGTTCTTGGATAATCCACGATATCGGGCATTTCGTCAAAAGGGTTAATCCAATCCCCGGCATAGCGGCGGACTATGGCGTGCAAGCCCATGCGGGGCGTGTGGGCATAAAAAAACCGCCAGCAAGCTGGCGGTTTCGCGGGGTACGGCGCGGCTAGGTCCGCACCATGTGCAGATAGTGGCGGTGGCGTTCGTACTGGTCCAGGATGTCGCCGATGACGGCATCGCGGCTCCAGCCCATGATGTCATAATCCTGCCCTCCTTCACGCAGGTGGACCTCGGCGCGGAAGTACTTGCGCTCTTCCTCGTCGGCCGCTTCCTCGGGCGTGAGGCTGGGGCGTACGAAGGCCTCCGGCAGCACGGCGTAGGAGAAGTCCAGGTGTTCGCCATGGGAGACTTCCATGATCACGCCCTCATCGTTGCCGTGTTCGCGCACTTCCACTTGATAGCCCTGCTTGCGCAGTTCATCCGCCACGTCTTCCAATGCGGGGCGCACCACGTCGCCGATGAAGCGCTGCACATGGGCGCGGCGCGGCATCATGACCATGTTGCGCAGCCGCCGCTCCCAAGACTGTCCGCCGCGCGCCGGGCGCGACAGCGTCAGCGACTGATAGCGGATGCCGCGCTTGGTCGCGTCCAGCTTGAGCGCCTTGAACAGGCCCCACAGCGACAGCAGCAAAATGATGGAGAAAGGCAGCGCGCTGGCGATGGTAGCGGTCTGCAACGCTGTCAGGCCGTCGGCCAGCAGCAGCGCGATCGCCACCGCCCCCATCAGCACCGACCAGAAGATGCGTTGCCACACGGGCGTGCGGTCCGAGCCGCCGGAAGCCAGCAGGTCGACCACCAGCGCGCCCGAGTCGGCCGAGGTGACGAAGAACACCGCCACCATCGCGATGGCGACGACGGACAGCACCCCGCTCCAGGGCAATTGTTCCAGGAAGGCGAACAGCGCCAGGGAAGAATCGGCCTGCACCACTTCCGCCAGGCCCTGCACCTTGTCGACCAGGATCATGTGGATGGCGGTATCGCCGAACACCGTCATCCAGAACAGCGTGAAGCCGGCCGGCACCAGCAGCACGCCGGTGACGAATTCGCGGATGGTGCGGCCGCGCGAAATGCGCGCGATGAACAGGCCCACGAAGGGCGACCAGGCGATCCACCAGCCCCAGTAGAACAGCGTCCAGCCGCCGATCCAGTCGGTCGGTTCATAGGCGTAGAGGTTGAAGGTCTTGTTGACGATATCGGACAGGTAAGCGCCCGTGTTCTGCACGAAGGTCTGGAACAGGAACACCGTGGGGCCGACCACCAGCACGAACAGCAGCAGCACCGCCGCCAGCACCAGATTGGTCTCGGACAAGATGCGGATGCCCTTGTCCAGGCCGCTGGCCACCGACAGGGTCGCCAGGCCGCAGGTGACGATGACCAGGATGATCTGCGTGGTCACGCCCACCGGAATGCCGAACAGGTGGTTCAGGCCGCTGTTGATCTGCGCCACGCCCAGGCCCAGCGAAGTGGCCACGCCCAGCACCGTGCCGATGATGGCGAAGATGTCGACCGCATGCCCGATAGGCCCGTGGATGCGGTTGCCGATCAGCGGATACAGCGCCGAACGCAAGGTCAGCGGCAGCCCGTGCCGATAGCTGAAGAAAGCCAGAATCAGCGCCACCACCGCGTAGATGGCCCAGGCATGCAGCCCCCAGTGGAAGAACGTGATCTTCATGGATTCGCGCGCCGCGAGGGCGGTGCCGCCTTCGCCCACCGGCGGCGCGATGAAGTGCATCACGGGCTCGGCCACGCCGAAGAACATCAGGCCGATCCCCATGCCCGCGGAGAACAGCATCGCAAACCAGGTGAAGTTGCGGTAATCGGGTTCGCTGTGGTCGGGCCCCAGCTTGATGTCGCCGTACCGGCTGACCGCCAGGAACACCACCGCAATCAGGATGATGGCCACGACCAGGATGTAGAACCAGCTGGCGTTGCCCAGGATCCAGCCCTGCATGGACTCGAACAGGCCTTGCGCGACCTTGGGCGCCAGGATCGCGAATCCCACCAGCAGCAGCGTGAACACGGCCGCCGGAAAAAACACGGGACGATTGATGGTGGATGGTCGGGTTTCTGAAGTCATGCTGCCGCTCCTTTCGCCCGAGGGTTGGAAATTCCAGCGCGCGTCCCCCTCAGTCCGGCGCGCGCCGCAAGTATTACTATCACGGCCTAAGGCCGTCTGACAATCAGTAACCTCAAGCCGGGCCGGCCAGAGGAGAGATATCCATGATCGATCACCTGGACCATCTGGTCCTGACCTGCACCGACCCCGCCGCCACGGTGGACTTCTATACCCGGATCCTCGGCATGCGCCTGGAGACGTTCGGAGAGAACCGCCAGGCGCTGCGCTTCGGCAACCAGAAGATCAACCTGCACGTGCGCGGCCATGAGTTCGAACCCAAGGCCCACCTGCCCGTGCCGGGCGCGCTGGACCTGTGCTTCATCGCCGACCGTCCGCTGGAAGAGGTGATCACGCATCTGAACCGCGAAGGCGCCCGGATCATCGAAGGCCCGGTGCCGCGCACCGGCGCGACCGGCAAGATCCGCTCGGTCTACCTGCGGGATCCGGACCTGAACCTCATAGAAATCTCGGAATTGCTGGCCTGAGGCCGGGGACCGGCCGCCTTACTCGGTCTTCGGTTCGCCGAAGACCACGCTGCGGAAGAAACCGGCCAGCACGGCCTCGGTCATTTCCGGCGTGACGGCCTGCGGGTCGAAGGCATAGCTGAACTGCATGCCGTCCGACAGGGCCAGCAGGCCCAGCGCCATTTGCTCCGGCGGCATGCGTAGCGGCGTGCCGACCCGGGCCGAAAACTGCTGCACGTAGTCCGTGACGGCTGCGCGCAATTCCCGCATACAGGCCAGAAAGCCCTCGCGGAATTCAGGGTCGCGGACCGCCTGCAGCTTGCCTTCCATCCACAGCAGGAAACAGTCGTTCTGGCGAAAGTGCGTGGAGTAGTGCTCGAGCACGCGCGCTTCCATCTGCGGGCGCGACGACCCGTCCTCGAAGATGGCGCGCATCTCGTTCATGACGCTTTCGTGGTCGCGTCTGAGCAGTTGCAGGAACAGTTCGGACTTGCTGCTGAAATTGGAATAGAAGGCTCCGCGCGTGTAGCCCGCCTGTTCGGCGATGTCCTCCACGCTGGTCGCCACAAACCCTTTCGCTACAAAAATCGATTGCGCAGCGTCGAGCAGACGCTGGCGCGTCTGATCACGGCTTTGCTCTCGCGTAAGGCGGACTTTTGACATGGCGCGAGTTTAGCACTGGGGCGCATTTCAAATTCACCATTGAATCTGAATTCATACCTGTATTAGAATCCAGGCCGTATCGGGCCGGAACCGGCCCTTATTCCCGAATTTCCGCGCCGCGAGGTGTTACGTGACTTGCCCTGGCCCTGCCGCGCGCCTTGCCGCGCGCTCCGCCGCGGCCGCCCCCGCGGCGCCGCTTTCGCCCTCCACCCGGTCCCGCCGTTGGCCGCGCCTGTTGTCGCTGCCGGGCGCCGCGGCCCTCGCCTTGTTGCTGGCCGCCTGCGGCCGCAACGAGGCGCCCCCGCCCGCGCCGCGTCCGGTGGTCGCCATGCCGGCCCAGGCCGATGAACGCTTGCCGGCCTGGACGCTGCCTGGCGAAGTGCAAGCGCGCTACAGCACGCCGCTGTCGTTCCGCGTGGGCGGCAAGATCATCGAGCGCCAGGTCCGGCTGGGCGATGCCGTCACCCCCGGGCAGATCGTCGCGAAGCTGGATCCGGCCGACGCCGCCAAGAACGCGGCCAGCGCCCGCGCGCAGTTGTCGGCGGCCCAGCACCAACTGGACTATGCGCGCCAGCAGCTGGACCGCGACCGCTCCCAGGCCCGCGAAAACCTGATCGCTGCGACCCAGCTGGAGCAAACCCGCAACGACTACGCCACGGCATTGGCGCAGCGCGACCAGGCGCAACAGCAGGCGGCATTGGCGGCCGACCAGCTCAAATACACCACGCTGCAGGCCGACCATGCTGGCGTCATCACCGCGGAACAGGCGGACACTGGACAGAACGTGGCCGCCGGCGAGCCGGTCTACAACCTGGCCTGGTCCGGCGACATCGATGCCATCTGCGACGTACCGGAAAGCGTGCTGGCGGGCCTGGCCATCGGCCAGCGCGCCAGCGTCACGCTCGGCCCCCTGCCCGGCCAGACGTTTTCCGCGGTGCTGCGCGAGATCGCGCCGGCCGCGGATCCGCAAAGCCGCACCTATCGCGCCAAGCTCACGCTGGAATCCCCGACCCCGGAGGTGCGCCTGGGCATGACGGCCAACATCAGCTTCGACAACCGCTCAGGCGAAAGCCTGACGACCTACACGGTGCCGGCCACCGCGCTGTTCCATGACGGCCCCGCGCCCGCCGTGTGGATCGTCAAGCCGGACGCCGACACGCTGGAGCTGCGCCGCGTCCAGGTGCTGCGCTACGACGCCCGCACCGTCACCCTGTCCAAGGGCTTGCAGGCCGGCGAACGCGTGGTCTGGCAAGGCGTGCACACGGTGGCCGCCGGCGAGAAAGTCCGCGCCGTGCCGCCGCTGCATCCCGAGGATTTCGCCTCATGAGCGGCCCGCAGCAGGACGCTGCGACTCAGGCGCATCGCCACGAGGAAGGCCGCTTCAACCTGTCGGCCTGGGCGCTGCGGCACCAGCCGCTGGTCGTCTTCATCATCACGCTGATCACGCTGTTCGGCGTGTTGTCGTACTCGAAGCTGGCGCAATCGGAAGATCCGCCCTTCACCTTCCGCGTCATGGTCATCAAGACGCTATGGCCCGGCGCCACCGCGCAGCAGGTGCAGGAACAGATCACCGACCGCATCGGCAAGAAGCTGCAGGAAGCCCCCAACACGGACTTCATGCGCAGCTATTCGCGGCCGGGCGAGTCGCTGATCTTCTACACCATGAAGGACTCCGCGCCCGCCAGCGCCGTGGCCGAGCAGTGGTACCAGGTGCGCAAGAAGGTCGGCGACATCTCGGCCACGCTGCCCCCGGGCGTGCAAGGCCCCTTCTTCAACGATGAATTCGGCGACGTCTACACCAACATCTACACGCTGCAGGGCGACGGCTTTTCGCCCGCCCAGCTGCACGATTACGCCGACCGGCTGCGCACCGTGCTGCTGCGCGTGCCGGGCGTGGCCAAGGTGGACTACTTCGGCGACCAGCCCGAGCACATCTACGTCGAGATCTCCAACACCCAGCTCACGCGACTGGGCGTGTCGGCGCAGCAGATCGCCCAGGCCATCAACAGCCAGAACGCCGTGACGAGCGCGGGCACGTTGACCACCGCCGACGACCGCGTCTTCGTGCGGCCCAGCGGCCAGTACGCCAACAGCCGCGTCCTGGCCGACACGCTGATCCGGGTCAACGGCAAATCGATCCGGTTGGGTGACATCGCCACCATTCGCCGCGGCTACCAAGACCCGGCCGTCGAACAGATGCGGCTGGGCGGCAGCTCCGTGCTGGGCATAGGCATCACCATGCAGCCGGGGCGCGACGTGGTCCATCTGGGCAAGGCTTTGAGCGCCAAGTTCGAAGAACTCCAGGCCCAGCTACCCGCCGGGCTGACGCTGAAGGAAGTCTCCAGCATGCCCAAGGCGGTATCGCATTCGGTCGACGACTTCCTGCGCTCCGTGGCCGAAGCGGTGGCCATCGTGCTGGCCGTGAGCCTGGTGTCGCTGGGCTTGCGCACCGGCATGGTCGTGGTCATCTCGATCCCGGTGGTGCTGGCGGTCACGGCGCTGTTCATGGACATGTTCGGCATCGGCCTGCACAAGGTATCCCTGGGTACGCTGGTGCTGGCGCTGGGCCTGCTGGTGGACGACGCCATCATCGCGGTCGAAATGATGGCAGTGAAGCTCGAACAGGGCTGGAGCCGCGCGCGCGCCGCCGCATTCGCCTACACCAGCACCGCCTTCCCCATGCTGACCGGCACCCTGGTCACGGTGGCGGGCTTCCTGCCGATCGCGCTGGCCAAGTCCAGCACGGGCGAATACACCCGTTCCATCTTCCAGGTGTCCGCCATCGCGCTGATCACCTCCTGGTTCGCCGCCGTGGTGCTGATCCCGCTGCTGGGCTACCGCCTGCTGCCCGAGCGCAAACGCGAAGCCCATCTGCCCGACGACCACGAACACGATATCTACAACACCCGCTTCTACCAGCGCCTGCGCGGCTGGGTGGGCTGGTGCGTGGACCGCCGCTACCTGGTGCTGGGCGCCACGGCGCTGGTCTTCGTGGCTGCCATGGCCTGCTTCCGCTTCGTGCCGCAACAGTTCTTCCCGAGCTCCGACCGCAGCGAACTGCTGGTGGACGTGCGCCTGCAGGAAGGCGCGTCGTTCGCGGCCACGCTGCGCCAGGTCGAGCGGCTGGAAAAGACGCTGGAAGGCCGTCCGGAAATCGACCACTCGGTCAGCTTCGTCGGCACCGGCGCGCCGCGCTTCTATCTACCGCTGGACCAACAGCTCGCCACCCCGAACTTCGCCCAGCTGGTCATCACCACTCATTCGGTCGAGGACCGCGAGAAGCTCGCGCAATGGCTGCAGCCCGTGCTGCGCGAGCAGTTCCCGGCCATCCGCAGCCGCCTGTCGCGCCTGGAGAACGGCCCGCCCGTGGGCTTCCAGGTGCAGTTCCGCGTCAGCGGCGACAAGATCGCCGACGTGCGCGCGGTGGCCGAACAGGTGGCAGCCGAAGTCCGCGCCGATCCGCGTTCGACCAATGTGCAGTTCGACTGGGACGAGCCGTCCGAACGTTCGGTGCGCTTCGAGATCGACCAGCAGAAGGCGCGCGAGCTGGGCGTCAGTTCCAGCGACATCTCGGACTTCCTGGCGATGACGCTGTCGGGCTACGCGGTCACGCAATACCGCGAACGCGACAAGCTGATCACCGTGAGCCTGCGCGCGCCGCAGGAAGAGCGGATCGACCCCGCGCGCCTGAGCACCCTGGCCATGCCCACGCCCAACGGCGCGGTGCCGCTGGGCAGCCTGGGCCACGTGCGCTATGACCTGGAGTACGGCGTCATCTGGGAACGCGACCGCCAGCCCACCATCACGGTGCAAGCGGACGTCGCCGCTGGCGCGCAAGGCATCGACGTCACCCGCGCCATCGACGCCAAGCTCAACGCCCTGCGCGCCGGACTGCCCGTCGGCTACCGCGTCGAGGTGGGCGGCCCGGTGGAGGAAAGCGCCAAGGGCCAGTCCTCGATCAACGCCCAGATGCCGCTGATGGCGGTGGCCGTGCTGACCCTGCTGATGCTGCAGCTGCAAAGCTTCGCCCGCGTGCTGATGGTGGTGCTGACCGCGCCGCTGGGACTGATAGGCGTGGTCGCGGCGCTGCTGCTGTTCGGCAAGCCCTTCGGCTTCGTCGCCATGCTGGGCGTGATCGCCATGTTCGGCATCATCATGCGCAACTCGGTCATCCTGGTGGACCAGATCGAACAGGACATCGGCGCCGGCCACAAGCGCGTGGACGCCATCGTCGGCGCCACCGTGCGCCGTTTCCGCCCGATTACCCTGACGGCCGCGGCCGCCGTGCTGGCCCTGATCCCGCTTTTGCGCAGCAACTTCTTCGGCCCCATGGCCACCGCCCTGATGGGCGGCATCACCATCGCCACCGTGCTGACGCTGTTCTTCCTGCCGGCCCTGTATGCCGCGTGGTTCCGCGTCCGCCACGACGAGCGCGACGAACCCGAAGGCGTGCCGCCGGGCGCCAACGCCGGCGACACGGTGGAACGGGGAGCATGACGATGAACCGACTTTCCTTGCGCCTGGCCGCCCTGCCCCTGACGCTGGCCTTGGGTGCCTGCGCCTTCGCGCCCAGCAGCAAGCCGCCCGCGGTCGCGCAACCGGCGCAGTACGGCGTCGAGGCCACGCCCGCCGCAAGCGCCGCCGCCCAGGGCGTGGCGCAGCGCTTCGAACAAGGCGCGCGGCCCGTGCCCGAATGGTGGAAGCGTTATGAATCAGAGGCGCTGAACGCGCTGGTGGCCGAAGGCCTGACCAACAGCCCGGACCTCGCCGCCGCCGAACGCAACCTGGCCGGCGCGCGCGAACAGCTGCGCGGCCAGGTGAATTCGTCGCTGCTGCCTTCGGTGGACGCGGGCGCCGACGCCTCCCGCCGGCGCGCGCTGACCATGCCGAACTTGCACGAACCGACCGCGCAGTACAACGTCTTCACCGGCCAGATCCACGCCAAGTACGACCTGGACCTGTTCGGCGCGGCGCGCTTTGCCAACGCCTCGCTCGCGGCCCAGGTCGAGCAGCAGGCCTTCCAGCTGGAATCCGCCCGCCGTTCGCTCGCCAGCAATATCGTCACCGGCGCCATCACTGCCGCCGCACTGGCCGAACGCGTGGCGTTGACGGAAAAGCAGGTCGTGCTGGCGCGACAGGTGGCGCGCGACACGCAGCGCCGCTACGAACTGGGTTCGGCCTCGCAGAACGACGCGCTGGACGCGGACCAGGACGCCGCCACGCTGGAAGCGTCCCTGCCCGGCCTGCGCGCGCGCTGGCATGCGACGCGCCATGCGCTGGCGGTGCTGCTGGGCCGCAACCCAGACCAGGCCCCACCCGATCTCGCCTTCAGCATGCTGGCCGTGCCGCAGCAAGTGCCGGTGGTGGTGCCGTCCGAACTGCTGGCTGCGCGCCCGGACATCCTGTTCGCGGATGCGGTGGTGCAAGCCGCCGCGGCCGACGTGGGCCTGGCCACCGCGCAGTTGTTCCCCAGCCTGTCCTTGTCCGCGTCCATGGGCAAGAGCGGCTTCAATTGGCCCGCGGCGATGTCGGGCGCCGGCGCCATCTGGGCAGTTGGCGCTACGCTCACGCAACCCATCTTCCATGGCGGCGCGCTGCTGGCCGAACGCAGCGCGGCCAAGGAACGCTACGAAGCCGCGCTGCTGCAATACAAGCAGACCGTGCTGACCGCCTTCCGCGACGTGGCCGACACGCTGTCGCGGTTGGATGCCGACGGGCAGGCGCTGGCCTCCGCCGAAGCCTCGCGCCGCTCGGCCGAACAGTCCTACCGCAACACCGCCAGCCGCGTGCGGCTGGGCGCGCTGGCGCCTTATACCGAATACGCTGCGGAACAGCATTACGTGGCGGCCCGCTTGCGCGAGATCGAGTACGCCAATGCGCGCCTGACCGAAACGGCGGCGTTGTTCCAGGCCATGGGGTCGCCGGCCCGCGCCGCGCAGCAATAGCGCATCCAGCCAAGATCGCCGCAGGCCCGCACGCAAGCCCTCGCGCTCACGGCGCGGGGGCTTGTTCCTTCATGCGCGTGGCCAGCGCCAGCGATTCGATGCGGCGGGCGGCCGACTGCAGCAAGGCCGTGGTCTTGTCCTGCGCGATGGTGTTGAGCCGGGCCGCAAGAAAGGTGACGGTCAGCGCGCCGAACACGCGGCGGTCCTCCTGGAACACCGGCACCGCGATGCCCGCCCGCTCCGGCGAGATCTCGCCCACTCCCAGATAAAAGCCCTGCACCCGGATCTGGTCCAGCTTGCCGGTGAATTCGGCCTGCGTCGCGCCCAGGCCCAGATCGCGGATCTCGTCCGCATGGGCTTCGTACAGGCGGCGCTGGTCCTTGCGCGGCAGGAACGCGACGATGGTCTTGGCCGTGGCGCCGCGGAACAGCGGATGGGCGCGGCCGCGGCCGTGCGGAATGCCCAGTTCGTCTGGACCGCGCTCGTGGTGGATGTTCAGGATGCGCAGGCCGTGGATCACGCTGAGCAATACGTCGCCGCCCACCTGGTCCACCACCTCGCGCATGATCGGGCGCGCCACGCCCAGCACCGGATCGCCGTCGATGATGAGGTGGTCCAGTTCGATGATGCGCGGCCCCAGCTTGTAGCCTTCGCCCGTCACCCGCAGCAGATAGCCCAGGTCCGTCAGGTCGCGGATGTAGCGGTAGCCCGTGGGCGCCGAATACGACAGGCGCGAAATGATCTCTTCCGCCGACAGCACCGGGGTTTCGAGACTGAAGAGGTCAAGTATCGCTAGGGCTCGCTTCAGGGTGGACATGGCGGTCGTGGGGCGGGGAACAACGCGGGATCGGGCGCAGCGTATCACAGGGGTGCGTGCGGCGCGCCTGTGCCATTGGCGCAGCCTATCGCACCCAGCCCAAGCTCAAGACCCAAACTATCGTTTTCCTATTTTTTATCATTTATAGATAAAAACTAATTGGATTGAATTATTTTTTATCGAATAATGACATTCAAGCAATGGGTAGATTGACGTCCAACACGCCACTGCACCTGCGGAAAACATCAGGGGAAAATCCATGAAGCAGTCTTGCGGCACCAAGGGCGGCATCAGCCGCCGGCATTTCCTGGGGGCCTCGGCCGCCACCTTGGCCAGCGCGGCGCTGGCGCGGCCTGGCCGCGCCTGGGCGGCCGGCTATCCGGCCGAACGCGCCATCCAGTTCATCGTGCCCTTCCCGGCCGGCGGCGGCACCGACCTGGTGGCCCGGCCGCTGGCCCAGGGCATAGGCGAGGCGCTCAAGCAAAGCGTGGTCGTGATCAACAAGGGCGGCGCCGCGGGCAACATCGGCACCCAGCAGGCCGCCCGTTCGGCGCCGGACGGCTACACCATCGCGCTGGGCTCCACCGGCACGCACACGGTGAACCAGAGCCTGTACCAGAACATCGGCTACGACCCGGTCAAGGACTTCGAGCCGGTGTCCATGGTCTGCTACTACAACAACGTGCTGGTGGTGCATCCGTCGTTTCCGGCGCGCACGCTGCAGGAGCTGGTCGCGCTCATCAAGGCCAATCCGGGCAAGTACTTCTATGGCATCACGCAGAACGGCAGCTCTGCCCACCTGGCCATGGAACTACTCAAGGCCACGGCCGGCCTGGACCTGCCCGGCGTGCCGTACAAGGGCGCGGCGGCCGCGGTCAACGACTTCCTGGGCGGGCAGTTTCCGATCCTGATGGACGTGGTGATCAACCAGCAGCAATTCATCCGCGGCGGCAAATCGCGCCCGCTGGCCGTGACTTCGGCGCAGCGCGCGCAGGCGCTGCCCGACGTGCCGACCGTGGCGGAATCGGGCTTTCCCGGCTATCAGGCCATAGGCTGGAACGGCGTGTTCGCGCCCGCGGGCACGTCCGCCGCCATCATCCAGACGCTCAATGGCGCCGTGCAAAGCGCGCTCAAGCAGCCCGCCCTGGAGCAGTTGACGCAGAACGGACTGGAGCTGCACGGCAGCACCCCGCAAGAACTGAGCCGTTTCGTCGCGACTGAGAGCGAGAAGTGGCGCACGCTGATCAAGAACGCCGACATCAAGGCCACCTGATGCAACGCATACCCTACGGCGTCCCCTTGGACGCCAGCGCCAATCCCTGGCTGCCGCTGGACCGCGAACTGCGCGCGCAGGGCCTGCGCGCCGCGGGCGCCGCGCCGGTGCGCGCGGTGGTTTGCGTCACCGTCCACGTCGACGGCCCCGCCGTCGAGGTCGGCCGCAAGCAGTTCCCGGCCGGTCCCCATACCGCGGGCCGCTATGCCATCCGCCGCGGCGTGGCGCGGCACCTGGAGATCCTGGCGCGCCACGGCATGCCTGCCACGTTCTTCGCCTGCGGCTACGACGTCGAGCACTATCCGGCGACCTTCCACCGCATCCTGGAGGCAGGCCACGAGATCGCCGCCCACGGCTATCTGCACGAAGCCTGGGACCTGGGCGATGACGAGCCCGCGCTGCTGGAGAAAACCCATCGCATCATCCAGCGCGAGCTGGGCGTGACGCCGGCGGGCTGGTGTTCGCCTTCGGGCCGCAAGAGCCATCGGACCCTGCCCGCGCTGCGACGCCTGGGCTATTGCTACGACGCCAGCGAAAAGGACCAGGACCGTCCCTACCTGCCGGCGGACACGGCGGATTTCATCATGCTGCCGAACAACACGGTCTCGCTGGACGACTATCCGTTTTACTTTTCGGGCCACAGCCTCGCGGCGGAAGCGTACGACAACTGGGTGCAGGAATTCGAGGCGCTGCGCCAGGCCGAAGGCTATGTGCACCTGACCGTGCACCCCAAGGCTGCCGGCGGTTCCGGCACACCGGCCCGCGCCGCGGCGCTGGACCGCTTCCTGGCCTATCTGGCCGCCCAACCCGATGTGCACGTCATGACGCTGGAAGCGCTGGCGCGCCACTGCCTTGCCCGCCCCGACGCCTGGAGAAGCGCATGAGCGCCGACAAAACCGTACTGGTCACCCTCAATGTGCAGGGCATCGGCCCCGAAGCCGCGACCCAGCCGGAAGCCTCGCTGCACGGCCGCGACGCGCATGGCCGCTATACCTACGGCGGCGGCCTGGCGCGCGTGCTGGACATGCTGCGCCGCCAGGACATCCGCGCCACGCTGTTCTGGCCGGTGTTCGAAGCCGAACGCTGCCGCGACCTGCTGGAGCAAAGCCTGCGCGACGGTCACGAGGCAGCCTCGCAAGGCAATGCCTACGAAGACCTGCCCGCGCTGGGCGAGCGCGAAGGCGAAGTGCTGGAACGGGCCCGCGACCGGCTGGCCGAACTGACCGGCGCCCCCCCGCAGGGCTTTCGCTATGCCAGCGCGTTTACCGCCAGCACCGTACCGCTGCTGCACCGGCTCGGCTATCGCTACGACAGCAGCGCAATCGACGACGACGCCCCCTACGCCCTGGACGCCGACGGCGGCCCCGGCATGCTGGAGCTGCCCTGGAGCGAAGGCCTGTGCGACGCCACCCATTTCAGCCGCCGCGTGACGCAGGACCGCGCCTACGCGCACTGGGTGGAACAAGGCGACGCGCTGCTCGCGGCCGATGGCTATGCCTGCCTGACCTTGCATCCGCGCGCCGACAACGGCGTGGGCCGCGCGGCCAGGCTGCTGAAAGTCGAGCAACTGCTGGAGCGCTTCCGCGCCGCGGGCGCAAGCTTCAAGACCTGCGCCGAATTGGCCGCCGCCTCCCACCATACGCGCTGAACGCAGGACGCCCATGGCCTGCTTGCACTGGTAAACCCTGAGCAATATTGGCGCCAAAATAAGCTAACATTTTTTCGCCAACCAATTTCCACCCCAGATTGCGGCGCGGCGCGCCGCCCTATGTCCATGACCCAGATCACCCAATTTCCCTTCGTATCGGTTTCGGGCGCGCCCGAGGCCCGCGGCCGCTCCTATGGCCAGCAAGCTGCCGACCGCGTGCGCAAGAGCGCCAAGATGTACGGCCAGACCCTGGTCGACCTGGGCTACGACGCCATGGCGCGCACCCAGCTGATCAACGGCTTCGCCCGCGAGATCGAGAACTTCGCGCCGCACTACCTGGAAGAGATGCGCGGCATCGCCGCGGGCGCCGACGTGCCGTTCGAAGACATCGTGATGGTGAACGCCCGCACCGAAGTCATCGCCAAGGCCCGCGCCGAAAAGAAGAAGGCCGCCGAACTGGAGCCGGGCGACGGCTGCACCGGCGCGCTGATCCTGCCGACGCGCTCGGCCAACGGCCGCCTGATCCATGGCCAGAACTGGGACTGGCGCGCGGAATGCGCCGAGACCGCGATCGTGCTGCGTGTGCGCAACGACAACGGCCCCGACATGCTGACCTTCGTCGAAGCGGGCGGCCTGGCGCGCAGCGGCCTGAACAGCGCCGGCGTCTCGATCACCGCCAACTACCTGGAATCCGACCGCGACTTCCGCCAGCTGGGCGTGCCGCTGTCGCTGATCCGCCGCAAGGTGCTGGAACAGGAACACTTCGCGCTGGCGATCAAGGCGGTGGCAACCACGCCCAAGTCCTGCTCCAACAACATCATGATCGGCATGGCGGCGGGCTTCGGGGTCGATTACGAATGCACCACCGACGAAGCCTTCCCCATCTACCCTGGCAGCGATGACCTCATCGTCCACGCCAACCACTGGGTCAGCGACGTGGCCCTGTGCAAGCTGCGCGACACGGGCCGCGCCAGCACGCCGGAAAGCGCCTACCGCGACTGGCGCGTGCGCCGCCTGTTGAACGAGCAATCCAAGCTGACGCGCGAAGACTTGAAGCGCGCGCTGTTCGATGACTTCGGCGCGCCCTATTCGGTCTGCCGTCCGCCGCGCCCCGGCAGCCACGACAACCTGTCGGCCACGGTGGCGATGGTGATCATGGAGCCGGAAGCCGGCCTGATGGAAGTCGCGCCGCTGCCGGCGCTGAACCGCAGTTTCACCCGCTACAGCCTGAGCGCCGAACCCGAACTGCTGGCTGCCGCCTGAAGCGGCGCGCCCGCGCAACCCCAGGAAGACGTATCGATGAAAAACCATTTGTTGAGCGCCGCGGTTGCGCTGGCGCTGGGTTCCATGGCCGGCGCGGCCTGGGCGCAATCGGCCCCGCCGCTGCGCATTTCACTGACGGCGGACATCCGCTCCACCGAACCCGGCGTCAACCGCGACAGCAACAGCGACGCGGTGGTGCTGCACATCGTCGAGGGCCTGGTGGCCTACGGCGAGGATGCCGAGGTGCGGCCGCTGCTGGCCAAGTCGGTGGACATCAGCCCGGACGGCAAGACCTATACCTTCAAGCTGCGCGAAGGCATCACGTTCCACAACGGCAAACCGATGACGTCGGCCGACGTGCTGTGGACCTGGCAGCATTACACCGCGGCCAATTCGGGCTGGCGTTGCGCCAGCGAGTTCGACGGGCGCGGCACGGTCAAGGTGACGGGCGTGGAAGCGCCGGACGCGCAGACGGTCGTCTATCACATCGAAAAGCCCAGCAGCCTGTTCCTGGCGACGCTGGCGCGCGCCGACTGCGGCGGCACCGGCATCCTGTCCAAGGACTCGGTGCGCGCGGACGGTTCCTGGGACAAGCCCATCGGCACCGGGCCATTCGAATTGGCGGAATGGAAGCGTGGCGAGTACGTGCGCCTGACGAAGTTCGCGGGCTATTCGAACCTGGACGGCAAGCGCGACGGCTATACGGGATCGAAGCGGCCGCTGGTGGACGAGGTGCGCTTCCTGATCGTGCCGGACGATTCCACCGCCAAGGCGGCCCTGCAGCGCGGCAACATCGACATCATCGAGGACGTGTCCAATAGCGACGTGCCGGTGCTGCAAGGCACGCCGAACGTCAAGGTGGCGCATGCGCCGGTGATGAGCATGACCGCGCTGCTGATGCAGACCAAGGATCCGGTGCTGGCCAATCCCAAGATGCGGCAGGCGCTGGCGCACGCGATCGATTACCAGCAACTGGCGGCGGCAGTGACGGAAGGCCTGGCCCAGCCCAACAATTCGATCGTGCCGCTGGTTTCGCCCTACTACGACGCGGCGCAGAAGCAGGGCTGGAACTACGATCCGGCGCTGGCGCAGAAGCTGCTGGGCGAAGCGGGCTACAAGGGGCAGGATCTGACGATCCTGACGACCAAGCGCTATCCGCAGTCGTACAACTCGGCGGTCATCATCCAGGCGATGTTCCAGGCGGTGGGGATCAAGGCGCAGCTGTCGGTGGTGGAGTGGGCGACGCAGCTGGACCGCTATAACGCGGGCACTTACCAGATGATGACGTTCCCTTATTCGGCGCGGCTGGACGCGGCGCTGAACTACGAGATGGTGACGGGGGACAAGGCGAAGCAGCCGCGCAAGGTCTGGGACAATCCCGCCGCGCTGAAGCTGATCGAGGCGGCGTCGTCGGATACGGATCATGCGAAGCGGCAGGCTTCGTTTGATCAGCTGCATAGGCTGTTCCTGGCGGATGTGCCTAGTATTCCTTTGTACAACGGGTTGGATATTGGGGCTTATCGGGCGGATATCAGGGGGTATCAGCCTTGGGCGGTCAAGAAGCCGCGGGCATGGGAGGTGGAGCGGGTTTCGGCTCCTTGATGTTGATTTTGTTGTCTTTGTTGGTGCCGGTGCGGTCTTCGTAGGTCGCCCGGCGGCGCGGGCCTGGTGGCTGCTCGCGCCCACGATTGCGGTCCGGAGCGTTCGCTCCGGACTGCCCCTTCGTCATCTTCGTCCTCGCCTTCGGCGACTCCTTCAGATTCCCTCGGGCGCATCGAGGTTGCTCGCAGCCACCAGGCCCGCACCGCCGGGCTACGAGTTTCTTGGTTCGCTGCGCCGTCAGACCCGTGGGTAGTGGCGAGGTTTGCGGGGCCCGCTGAATGCGGCCGCCTGCGCGGCCGCATTCAGCTTACTTGGTGGTGGGGCGTCGGAGCGGTGTGCGCTGGCGCGCTGGCGTGGGTCTTGTTTTTTCTCTCCTGCGGTTTTCTCCCCCCGCACCTTCCTTTCCGTTTTTTTCTCCGCTTTCGCTCTGCCTTCCCTTCTTCTCCCCTTTTCTCGCCACTCTGATTGCCTGGCCGTATCCGGCCACGCCTATTAGGGATACTACTGGTATCTCTTTGGGATACCAGTGGGGTACCTTCTCATCCGTTACGCGCGACGGCAACTCGGAGTCTCTGTCGTCCGCGCTTTTTTCTTACGCTGCAACACACATGAACGCTACTCAACGCACCTATCAGACCCTGCTGGACCAGATTGTTTCGCGCCGGATTCCGGCGGGGGAAGTGTTGGAGGAACGCCGGCTGGCGGATGAACTGGAGGTGTCGCGCACGCCGTTGCGCGCGGCGATGAACCGGTTGTTGGGCGAAGGGATGCTGGAGCGGCTGTCCAACGGATCCATCGTGGTGCGCTCGTTTGGCGTGACGGACCTGCTGGAATTGCTGCAGATCCGCAGCCTGCTGGAAAGCGAGGCGGCGGCGATGGCGACCGGGCGGATTCCGGCGGAGCCGCTGGAAGGGCTGCGGGCGCGCTTGCAGGCCTTGCTGGATGCGAAGACGCCGGACGAAAAGTCGGATTGGGAGGTCGATAACGCGCTGCACGATCTGGTGGCGGCGTACTGCGGCAACCGGAATCTGGCGACGATGATCACGGCGACGCGGCGGCAGGTGCGGATGTGCGATGTGGAGCGCTTGCCGCAACGGCAGGTGCAGGCGCGGGAAGAACACTTGGCGATCGTGGAAGCGCTGCTATCGGGCGAGTCGGCCCGGGCGCGGCAGGCGATGGCGGCGCATCTGGAGAACGTGCGGCGCAGCTATGTGAATTCGCTGGGGTATCTGAGCCATGGCGCGTGACCTGGACGCATCCCCGCGCGTGATCCGCCCGCGGCCGCTCACGCCCGAGGCCTTTGCGCCATATGGCGAGGTGATCGCGCACCAGGGCGCGGAGCGCCGTCACTATCTGACCGAGCCCATGCGGCATGGGCCCGAGGTGGTTCGCCAGGCCGGCTGGGTCAGCCGGGTGCAGGCGGCGGCGCCGGGGCCGGTGGAGATCCGGCTGATGGAACGCCACCGCCATGCGGCGCAGAGCTTCGTGCCGTTGACGGACTCGCCCTATCTGGTGGTGGTGGCGCCGACCGGCGCCGACGATCTGCCCGACATGGCGCGGCTGGAAGCGTTTCTCGCGACTGGCAGCCAGGGCGTGTGCTACCGCGTGGGCGTCTGGCATCACGGCCTGACCGTGTTGCAGGGGCCGGCGGAATTCCTGGTCCTGATGGGCCAAACCGGCCGCGGCGATGACGACGAGTTCTGGCAGGCGCCGGCTCCGCACGCCCTGGTTTCGATTTCCGATTGACCCTACCTCGATGGCTAGCCCCGCTATGACTACCGATCATCCGCACTTGCGCCGCGATTTCGTCGGCTACGGCGCCAACCCGCCCGATCCCCGTTGGCCGGGCGGCGCGCGCCTGGCGTTGAACCTCTGCATCAATTACGAGGAAGGCGGCGAGCCTTCGGTGCCGGACGGCGACGCTGAATCCGAGACCGGCCTGACCGAGGGCGGCGCCGGCGGCTTCGCCGGGCGCGACCTGGCGGCCGAATCGATGTTCGAGTACGGCAGCCGGATCGGCTTCTGGCGCGTGCACCGGCTGCTGCAGGAACGCGGCATGGCGGCCACGATACTGGGCTGCGGCCTGGCGCTGGAACGCAATCCGGAGGTCTGCGAGGCCATCAAGGCGGCGGGCTATGACGTGTGCGCGCACGGCTGGCGCTGGGAACGGCACCAGAACCTGACGCTGGAAGAAGAGCGCGAGCGCATCCGCCGCACCGTGGAATCGATCACCCGCACGGTGGGTTCGCGCCCGCTGGGCTGGTACTGCCGCTACGGCCCCAGCCTGAACACCCGCGCCTTGCTGGCCGAGGAAGGCGGCTTTCTGTACGACTCCGATACCTATAACGACGAGCTGCCCTACTGGACCGAGGTCGGCGGCAAGCCCCACCTGCTGGTGCCTTACGGCCTGGCCAATAACGACGCCAAGTTCATCCGCGGCGGCATGGCCACGGGGCAGGACCTGTTCGAGTACCTGCGCGACGCATTCGACATGCTGTACGAGGAAGGCGCCACGGCTCCCAAGATGATGTCCGTGGGATTGCATCTGCGGCTGGTCGGCCAGCCGGGCCGCGCGGCAGGCCTGGCGCGCTTCCTGGACCACGTGGCGGCGCACGGCGACGTCTGGGTCTGCCGGCGCGCCGACATCGCTCGCCACTGGCATGCGCACCATCCGGCCGCCCAGGGCGCCGCGCGCTGATTCGTTTTCTGCATCGCCCACGTTTTCTCATCAGGAGAGCAGCATGTCGAAGTACCAGAAAATCAATCGCCGCGGCCTGCTGGCCACGGCCCTGGCCGGGTTGCTGGCGCTGGGCTTGAGCCCGGCGGCGCAAGCCGAGGTCTATCCCAGCAAGCCGATCCGCATCGTCGTGCCCTTCCCGCCCGGCGGCGCGGCCGACACCCTGGCGCGCGCGCTGTCGCAGCAGTTGAACGACACGCTGGGCAAGCAGGTCATCGTGGAAAACCGCGCCGGCGCGGGCGGCACCATCGGCACCAATGCGGTGGCGCGCGCGGAGCCGGATGGCTACACGCTGCTGTTGGGCAACGTGTCCACGCTGGCGATCGCGCCCAGCCTGTATCCGAACCTGAACTACGACCCGGTGAAGGATTTCACGCCCATCACCCTGGTGGGCAAGAGTCCGCTGGTATTCGCGGTCAATCCGGGCCTGCAGGCGAAGAATCTGCCCGAACTGATCGCGCTGGCGAACAAGGATCCCGGCAAGCTGACCTTTGGCTCTTCCGGCGCGGGCAGCATCACCCACCTGACCGGTGAAGTGCTGAACCTGGCCACGGGCGGAAAACTGGTGCACGTGCCCTACAAGGGCAGCTCGCCGGTGCTGCTGGCGGTGGCCTCGGGCGAATTGAGCATGGGCGTGACGCAGGTTGTGGAGATGCTGCCGCAGTACAAGGGCGGCCGGGTTGGCGCCGCGGCGGTGACGGGCATCGAGAAGTCGCCCGCCCTGCCCGACGTGACCACCGCTGCCTCGCAAGGCGTGAAGGGACTGGAAGCCACCACCTGGTACAGCCTGATGGCGCCCGCGGGCGTGCCGGCGGAAGTGGTGCAGCGCCTGCATCCGGCGCTGGAAAAGGTGCTGACCAACGCCGAGCTGCGCAAGCGCTTTGCCGACGAGGGCCTGATCCTGGCGCCGTCCACGCAGGCGGAGCTGAGCGCGTTCCTGGGCAATGAAGTGCGCGACTGGGCCGCGGTGATCAAGCAGGCGGGCGTGAAGCTCGACTAGCGGCTGGCGCCGGGCCGCGAGCGCGGCCCGGCGCCATCAAGCGTCCTACTTGCCGTCGCGGACCTTGGTTTCCCAGGCCCGCGGCTTGCCTTCCCAGACCGAAAATCCTTCCACGCGCTTGCTGGATGCCCAGGCGTCCGCGCCGTTGTACAGCATCAGCATCGGGGTCTGTTCCAGCATCAGGGCGTGCAGCTGGTCGAACAGCGCCTGGCGCTTGGCCGGATCGGATTCCAGGAAACTCTCATCGATCAGCTTCTGCGCCGCGGGGTCATCCCAGACCTTGCGCGGCTGCTTGGCCTTGTCGCCCGAAAACTGCTCGAAGCTCAGCGAAGGGTCCAGGCGCGAAGAAAACGAGAACGAGCTGATCTGATACTTGCCGGTGTTGTAGCGGTCCAGCTGCGTGGCCCATTCCAGCACCTCGATCTTGGCGTTGATGCCCACCGCCTGCATCATGGCCTGGGCGATCACCGCCACTTGATAGCTCGGCACGTGGGCGCGCTTGTTGGCGTAGATGATCACGGGCTCGCCCTTGTAGCCGGCTTCCTTCAGCAATTGCTGCGCCCGGGCCGGATCGTATTTGTAGCCGCGCTTTTCCGCGTCCTTGTAATAGGCCGAACCCGCGTAGACCGCGGAATTGTTCAGTTGGCCCAGGCCTTCGGAGGCCGCGGCCACGACCTGCGGAATATCCAGCGAGGCGGCGATGGCCTGGCGGATCTTCACATTCTTCAGCACCGGATCCTCGGTCTGGAACAGCAGCACGTGCTTGACCGCGTCATGCGGGCTGAACACCGTCAGGTTCTTGGCGTTCTTCAGTTCGCCCACATCGGTGTTGGTGATCTGCGCGGCGTCGATGGCGCCCGACAACAGGCCCGCCTTCGAAGTGGACGGATCCGGCACCACCAGGAACTTGACCTCATCGGCCAGCGGACGCTTGGAGCCCACGTAGCCGTCCGGCTTGTCGCCAGCGGGCGAGACGTAATCCTTGTAGGCCGTCAACAAGGTGTATTCGCCGCGCTTCCAGTCCTTGAACATGTAGGGGCCGGTGCCCACCGGCTTGATCCAGGAACCGTCGGCGGCGACCGAATCCTTGGAGATGATGGCGGTCATGCCGCAATCGGTGCGGGCCAGCGAATCCAGGAACACGGCCGACTTGCGGTCCACCTTCATCACCACGGTCTGCGCGTCGGGCGCGGACACGTCCGTCACCTTCAGGCCGTTGCGGCCGTCAAAGTCGCTGCGGCAGCGCCAATCCGTCTTGGGATCCATGTAGCGCTGCCAGTTCCAGACCACATCGGCCGAGGTCAGCGCGGCGCCGTTGTGGAACTTGACGCCGTCGCGCAACTTGAAGGTATAGGTCAAACCGTCTTCCGACAGGTCCACCGACTTGGCCAGCAAGGGCCCCACGGTGCCGTTCTCGCGATAGCCGACCAGGCCCTCGACGATGTTGAGGATCACGCCGTCGGTGGTGTTGTCGCGGTTGACGCCGGGGTTGGTCGAGCGGATGTCGGCGGGCTGGGCGATGGTCAGCAGCGCGGCCTGGGCCGAACCGGCGGCGGCCAGCGCCAGGCTGAGCGCGAGCGCTCTAGGTACGAAAACATGGTGCATGCAAAGACTCCCCGGCGTGCGGCGCAAAATTCACGCATATATTGGCGCCAAAATTAGCTGCCCATTATGAGCGGAATGCGCCGCTCCGCTATCGGGGGTATCCCTGAAGGCGCCGCCGGAATGAAAAACGGCGGCCTTCATTCCGAAGGCCGCCGCATGCTTGCAGCGCGGGTTGCGCCGGCCGCCTCAGGAGATGTCCTGCCCCACGTGCTGGGCAATGATTTTCTGCAGGCGCTTGACGTCGCGCGCTTCCAGCGCGTCCACCATGTCGAAATGCTCGCGCGCGGAAATCTCGATGCGCGAGCGCGTCACCCATTCCTTGGCCGGCGCCGCCGGGCCGCGGGCCCGGGTTTCGTGGATCAGCGCGACCAGTTCGCGGTTGCGGCACATGTCGTACATGCCCGCGTGGAAAGCCAGGTTGACCTCGTACTGCTCCAGCAGCGTGCCGTCCTGCAGCAGCTTGGCGAAGCGTTCGGCCAGGGTGCGCAGCGCCTTGACCTTGGCCACGGTGACGTTGGGCATCAGGTCCGCCGCCGCGCCCGTTTCCAGCAGGATGCGGATGTCGCGGATCTGCAGATGCTGGTCCGGATCCATGGCGTAGACGTGATAGCCCCGGTTCGGGATGTGCGCGATCAGCCGCTTGGCGGCCAATTGGTCTAGCGCCCGCCGGACGTCCAGACGCTTGGCGTCGTAGCGTTCCTGCAGGTCGATCTGTTTCAGCCAGGCGCCGGGACCGTAAACGCCCGCCTGTATATCGTGGGCGATGCGATCAACCAGGCCGGGTTGCGCCGTTGCCGCTTTCGGCATGGACCACTCCCGTCTATCAAATCCGAAGCGCGTATTTTATGCGTAAGTATTCCCGGGGGACGGCGCCTGCGCCCCCTGGGATACCCGCCCCTCAGGCGCTGGCCCGCAACGGCTGCTGCTGGTCCAGCCGCCAGCGCAGGCGCACGCCGCCGGTATCGGTGGATTCCAGCGCCGGAATCGCCGACAGCAGGCTGCGGGTGTACTCCTCTTGCGGTTGGTCGAACACGGCGTCGCGAGAGCCCTGCTCGACGATGCCGCCGTCGCGCATCACCACCACGCGGTCGGCCACCTGCTCCACCACGCCCAGGTCGTGGCTGATGAACAGGCAGGAAAAGCCATGGCGTTCCTGCAGGTCGGCAAACAAGTCCAGCACCTGCGCGCGCACGGTCACATCCAGCGCGGACACCGGTTCGTCGGCGATGACGAAGGCCGGACGGCGCACGATGGCGCGGGCAATTGCCACACGCTGGCGCTGGCCGCCCGACATCTCGTGGGGATAGCGCTTGGCGTACTCGGAACCCAGGCCCACTTCGGCCAGCACTTCGTCCACCCGGCGGCGCTTCTCCGCCGCGGGCATGTCGTCCAGCATGCGCAGGCCCTCTCCCACCAGCTGGCCGATGGTCATGCGCGGATCCAGCGAGGAATACGGATCCTGGAACACCATCTGGCAGTTCAGCCGGTAATCGCGCCAAGAGGCCGAACGGCGGTTCACGGCCTGGCCGCGGAACAGGATCTGGCCCGAAGTCGGCGCCAGCAATCCAGCGATGGCCCGTCCCAGCGTGGTCTTGCCCGAACCGGAGCCGCCCACCACCGCCACCACTTCGCGCGGCTTGACGTGCAGGTCGATGCCGTTGAGCGCGCGCTTGGCGCCGGTGCGCGAGAACAGCCGCTGATGGCCGGCGTAGTCGACCACCAGGCTCTTGACCTCGACGATGGGCGGCTCCTTGCCCAGCTGGCGCGCCGGCAGCCGGCGCGGCATGGCGTCCAGCAGCTTGCGGGTGTAGGGGTGCTGCGGCCGCTCCAGAATGCTGGCGGTGGCGCCTGTCTCGAGCACCTTGCCGTGTTGCATCACCACCATGCGCTCGGTGTAGCGCGCGACCATCGGCAGGTCGTGGCTGATCATCAGCACCGCCGTATGGTGTTCGCGGGTCAGGTCCACCATCAGCTCCAGCACGTCGCGCTGCACCACCGCGTCCAGCGCGGTGGTGGGCTCGTCGGCGATCAGGAGCGCGGGCTCCAGCAGCATCACGGACGCCAGCATCATGCGCTGGCGCATGCCGCCGGAGAACTCGTGCGGCCAGGCTTCCATCGCGCCCTTGGGATCGCGGATGCCCACCCGGCGCAGCATTTCCAGGATGCGTTCGCGGCGCGCGGCGGCGGACAGGCCCTTGCGGTGCAGGCGCAGGCCCTCCTCCAGCTGGCGGCCGATGGGCATGGACGGATTCAGCGAGGTCATCGGCTCCTGGAACACCATGCCGATGCGCGCGCCGCGCAGCTTGCGCAGCGCGGCCGGGGACGCCTGCGTCACGTCCACGCCTTCGAACTTGATGGAGCCGCCGGCCACCACCAGCGGCGATGGCGTCAGGCCCATGATGGCGCGCGCGGCCTGCGTCTTGCCGCTGCCGGATTCCCCGACGATGCCGACCATCTCGCCAGGCGCCACCTCGAAGGACACGCCGCTGACGATTTCGCGCCCGCCCGCGCCAACGGTCAGCGACAGATTCGATACGGATACCAATGCGCTCATTACACGCCCCTCATGCGGGGATCGAAGCGGTCACGCACCGCGTCGCCCAGCAGATTGATTCCCAGCAGCGCGAGCGCGATGGCCAGGCCGGGAAGTATGGATAGATAGGAAGCCTGCGCCATGAACGGCCTTGCGGCGGCCAGCATGTTGCCCCAGGTGGGCGCGGGAGGCGGCACGCCCAGGCCCAGGAAGGACAGCGCGCTTTCCGCCAGGATCACCCAGCCGAACATGGAAGTCGCCAGCACCGTCAGCGGCGCCACGCAATTGGGCAGCACGTGGCGGAACATGGTGTAGAGCTCGGAGTTGCCCAGCACGCGCGAGGATTCGATGAACTCCTTCTCGCGCAGCGACAGCACCGTGCCGCGCACGATGCGCGTCACCGAGGGCGTATAGGCCAGGCCCAGCGCCAGGATGATGCCGTACTTGTTGGCGCCTACTACTGCCAGCAGGCCCAGCGCCAGCAACAGCCCGGGAAACGCCAGCAGCGCGTTGTTGAAGGCCATGATGATGCGGTCGGTCCAGCCCCGCACAAAGCCGGTCAGGGTGCCGACGATCGTGCCCGCGACGATGGCGAAGCTCACCGTCAGCAAACTGATCCAGACACTGCTGGAGGCGCCGGCCAGCAGGCGCGACAGCTCGTCGCGGCCGAATTCGTCCGTGCCGAGCAGGAACTCGCCGCCCGGCGGCTTCAGGCGCGCCACGAAATTGATCTTGAGCGGGTCATGCGGCGTCCAGAAGGCGCCCATGATGGCCGCCACCAGCATCAGCGCCACGATGACGCCGCCCAGTAGCGCGTTGGCTGCAATTCGCTTTTTCATTCGGCGGTCACTCTCGGGTCAAAGAGGGGATAGCAAAGGTCGATGAACAGGTTCACGATCACGTAGACCACGCCCACGAACAGCAGACAGCCCTGGATCACGGGGTAATCGCGGGCGAAGATGGAGTCCACCAGCAGACGTCCCAGGCCGGGGATGGTGAACACCGTCTCCACCACGGCGATGCCGCCCAGCAGGTTGCCCAGCACCAGGCCGATCAGCGTCCAGGTGGGACCGAAGGCATTGCGGAAGGCGTGGCGCATCAGCACCGCGGATTCCGACAGGCCCTTGGCCCGCGCATGGGTGATGTAGTCCAGCCGCAGCACTTCCAGCGTGCTGGCCCGCGCCATGCGCATCAGCACGCCGATCTCATGCAGGAACAGCGTCAGGATGGGCATGGCCAGGTACAACAGGCCGGCCTTCCAGTCTTCGCCGATGGACACGTAGCCCACCACCGGCAGCCATTGCAGCTTGAGGCCGAAGAAGATCAGCAGCAGCAGGCCCAGCCAGAAGGTCGGAATCGACACCAGCAGCGTGGCCGTGCCGACCAGGAACAGGTCGGGCGCCTTGTTCTGCTTCCAGGCGGCGATCATGCCGGCCGGCACCGCCACCAGCGCGGCGAACAGCACCGCCACCACCACCACGCGGCCGCTGATCAGGAAGCGGTCCCACACCAGCGGCAGCACCGGCTGGCCGGTATTGATGGACGAACCCAGGTCCCCGTGCAGCATGTTGCCGAACCAGATGCCGAACTGGGTAAGCCAGGTCTGGTCCAGCCCCAGCCGCTCCCGCAGGTCGGCCAGCGCGGCCGGCGTCGCCAGGTCGCCCAGCAGCAGTTGGGCTGGGTCGCCCGGGATGAGCCGGATCATCACGAACACCGCCACCGCCACAATCAGCAGCGTCGGTATGGCCATGACGATCCGGGATAGCGCGAAACGCAGCATGCCCCTCTCCTATTCCTGGTCGCGGACTCGCGGATGCCCGCAAGCGCCGCGTCCGCCGGTCTCAGTTGTCTTCATGCCGCAGCTTGCGCAGGGCGGCGGCCAGGAAGTCCTGCACCTGGCCCACGCACTTCAAGCCGTCATGCGGCACGTTTTCCACCACGTCCAGCACCGCGTTCACACCCTGCGCTTCGAACGAACGGCGCAGCGACTCCAGGCGCTCCGGGCGGGTACTGCCGGCGGAGTTCGCGCCAGGCATGAAGAACTTGCCGCCTTCGCGGTGGGTGATTTCCCAGGTTTCCAGGTCGGCCTTGCCCACGATCATGTGGACCGCCACCTGCTTGAGCGCTTCGATGTCGATGCGCTTGCCGAAACGGGCCTCGGCATCGCGCACGCCCACCCACCAATCCTGGCTGGGATCCAGCAGCGTGACCGAGCCCGGCGCGCCGATCGACACGGCCCACAGGCTTTCGGGGTGCAGGTAGGCGAACCGGTTGACGAACTGGCCGCCGCCCGAATAGCCGAACAGGCCGAACTTCTTGAAGTCGCAGCCGAACTTCTCGCCCACTTCCGCCACCATGTCCAGCAGGATCTCGTCGTAGCGGATGTCGCCTTCGCGCAATTGCTTGAAACCGTCGCGGTTGCCGTCGCCCAGCGGGCTTACGGGGAACAGCGGGCACAGCACGATGCAGTCGTTCCAGCGGGCGAACTCCGCGAACGCGTCGCGGTATTCCACGAAGGCGCGGCCGGTGCCGTGCATGATCACCACCAGCTGCATGGGATGCCTGGCGCTGTCGATGTGCGGCGGGACATAGGTGCAGTAGGAAAAGCGCGGGTCGGAGCGGGCGGCGAAGACGGTGCTGTGGCCCAGGTCGTACATGGCCCGCGCGCGGGCGGCGTCGGGCTGGATGGCGGGTGCTGCGTTGGACTGCATGATTTCCTCGTTTCCATGGCCGCGGGGCCGATGGTCTATGCCGGTGGTCGAAATAATGATCACATAAATTGGCGCCAATTTTAGGCGCACGTATTCCGGCGCAACAAGGCAGGGGATTCCCTAGGAACGTAAAAAGGGAGCGCCGCGGCGCTCCCCTGGATGGCGCCGGCGCCCCCGCTCAGCGGGCCGGCGCCAGTCCGCCTCAGCCTTTCTTGAACAGCCGCTTCGCGAGGCTGACCGCCCCCAGCACCACGGCTCCGGCCACGATGCCGAACAAGGCATTGAGCAAGGTGGCCGTGAGCGCCTGCACCACCCCGCCCCCGCCCACCGCGGCGGCGGCCTGGTCGACCGCAGCCTGCACCGGCGCAATGCCGTGCGTCAGGATGGCGCCGCCCACCATGAACATGGCCGCGGTGCCGACCACCGAAAGGGTCTTCATCAGATAGGGCGCCGCACCCACGATGCGCCGGCCCAGCCAGGCCACCGCCTGGGACGATTTCTGGCTCAGGTATAGGCCCAGGTCGTCCAGCTTGACGATGCCGGCCACCAGGCCATAGACCCCGACCGTCATCGCGATGGCGATGACCGACAGCACCAGCACCTGCCGGGTAAAGTCGGCGTCCGCCACCGCCCCCAGGCTGATGACGATGATTTCCGCAGACAGGATGAAGTCGGTGCGTATCGCGCCTTTGATCTTGTCGCGCTCGAAGGCCACCATGTCGACCGTATCATCCTGCAGGGCCTGGGCGCGCGCGGCGTGGTTGCCTTCGTCCGAATCGCCGTGCGGCAGGAACTTGTGCGCCAGCTTCTCCACGCCTTCGTAGCAGAGAAAGGCCCCGCCCACCATCAGCAGGGGCGTCACGGCCCAGGGCGCGAAGGCGCTGATCAGCAGCGCCGCCGGCACCAGGATCAGCTTGTTGATGAAGGAGCCCTTGGCCACCGCCCAGACGACCGGCAGTTCCCGGTTGACCGGCACGCCCGTAACCTGCTGGGCGTTCAACGCCAGGTCGTCGCCCAGCACCCCGGCCGTTTTCTTGGCCGCGACCTTGGTCATGACGGACACGTCGTCCAATATGGTCGCGATATCGTCAAACAGTGCGAAGAAGCTGCTTCCCGCCATCAAGAATCCCCTGTGCCTCGAAAGGATTTTCGAGTGTACAGGCGGCCGGCGTCCGCCAAGCGTCGCCCGCCTGGCCGTTTTCACTTCTTTTCTGTCCGTAACCCCGATGGCGCGGCCGGGCATGCCGGCCTACCCTGGCGGCTGGACCCGACTATTGCCCCCCCCAGGAGGCCACATGCTTGCCTTGCGACCCAGCTGCGAACACTGCGATGCGGCGCTGCCGCCAGACTCCACCGCCGCCCGCATATGCAGTTTTGAATGCACCTTCTGCGCCGCTTGCGCCGAAGGATTGCTGGGCAATGTCTGCCCCAATTGCGGCGGCGGCTTCGCGCCCCGGCCGGTCCGCCCCGCCAGCGACCGCAAGGGCGGCAACTTCCTGGGCAAGTACCCGGCCAGCACCGAGCGCAAGCATCGTCCGGTCGACCTGGCCGCGCACGACGCCTTGCGGCGCAGCCTGGACGGCGTTCCGCCGGAACGCCGCTAGCGGCTGCAACGCCCGAACGCGGGCGCTAGCTGTGCGCGTGCGCCGCCGGGCTGGCCGCGTTCTCGAACAGGATGTTGTTTTCCAGGTGGATGTGCGCCATCAGGTCTTCCTTGAAGGTACGCAATCCCAGGTACAGCGCCCGCCACGTGTTGCATGCGGCGCGCGGCAGCGTGATGTCGTGGGTCAGCGCCAGCAGCCGTTCCAGCGCCACGCCGTGGTCGTCGTGCTCGGCGCGCATGACCATGATGGGCATGCCGGCCATGGCGCCATGGCCGCGGGCCAGCATCGGGAACAGCACCTGTTCCTCCTTCTGCATATGGCTTTCCAGCTCCTGCTGCATCACGCGCAGGTGATCGGCCAGGCCGGTCGGGCAGTCAGGGCTGTCGGCGTGCACCTGCTCCACCTTGAGCGCCAGCCGGATCAGCTCGGGCAATTGCTGGCGGTGCACCTCGTGGTAGCGCGCCAGGATATGGTCGACCAGTTCGGCCGGCGAGGCCAGCCCCCAATCCGTTTCGTGGGACGGGCTGCGCGCCAGCTCCATCAGGCGCGCCTCGATCTGCGCCGCGTCCAACGAACGCTCGGCCGCCGCCTCGGCCAGGCTCTTCTTGCCGCCACAGCAGAAGTCCAGCTGGTACTCATGAAACACCTGCGTGGCGCCGGGGATGCTGCGGGCCAATTGGCCCAGGGATTGCTCAACCATGCTCATCGCGTCTCTCCATAGTTCGTGACGGGTACTGGAAGCAATGCGAAATCCGTGCCAGGAAAAACTTGCTATTTATCAATGAATTGCAAATTAAAGGGTGAATATCACCCTGGCAGGTCAAGGTTTTATCCACCCCGAACGGTAAAATTCACCCCATGCAAAACCTCCTGCTCGCCGATCTGGTCGCCGACCTGCCCCCCGCCGTCCGCCTGCAGCGGCTGGTGTCCAGCCTGCGTACGCACTTCCGCTGCGGCGCGGTGGCGCTGCTGCAACTGGAGGAAGACCATCTACGCCCCATCGCGGTGGATGGCCTGACGCAAGACGCCCTGGGCCGCCGTTTCGCCGTGCAACAGCATCCGCGGTTGGCGGCCATCCTGGCGCGGCGCGGCGTCACCTGTTTCCACCACGACAGCACCCTGCCCGATCCCTATGACGGCCTGATCAACGGCATGGCTGGGGAACCGCTGCCGGTGCACGACTGCATGGGCACCAGCCTGCACATCGAGGGCCGCCCCTGGGGCGTGCTGACCCTGGACGCCCTGGAAGTCGGCACCTTCGACGCCGAGGCCCAGTCCGACCTGCGCGACTACATCGTGCTGCTGGAAGCCGCTTTGCGCACCACGCGCCTGGAAGCCGAAATCCGCGCGCTGCGCGTGGCGCGCGGCGCCGAACCGGCCGACAGCACCGTCGCCGACAACAGCGAGATCCTGGGGCAAAGCGCAGCCATCGGCCGCCTGTTGCACGAAATCCAGGTGGTGGCGGATTCCGAGCTGCCTATCCTGCTGCTGGGCGAAACCGGCGTGGGCAAGGAACTGTTCGCGCATCGCGTGCACCGCCTCTCGCGCCGCCGCGACAAGCCGCTGGTGCATGTGAACTGCGCCGCGCTGCCCGAATCGCTGGCCGAAAGCGAATTGTTCGGCCACGCCAAGGGCGCCTTCTCGGGCGCCGTGGCCGACCGGCCCGGCCGCTTCGAAGCCGCCAATGGCGGCACGCTGTTCCTGGACGAAGTGGGCGAACTGCCGCTGCTGGTGCAGGCCAAGCTGCTGCGCACCTTGCAGAACGGCGAAATCCAGCGCCTGGGCGACGACCGGCCGCGCCGCGTCGACGTGCGCATCCTGGCCGCCACCAACCGCAGCCTGCGCGACCTGGTGCGGGTCGGCGATTTCCGCGCCGACCTCTATCACCGGCTATCGGTCTATCCCATCCCCATTCCGCCGCTGCGCGACCGCGGCAACGACGTGCTGCTGCTGGCGGGCCGCTACCTGGAACTGAACCGCGCGCGCCTGGGTTTGCGCAGCCTGCGGCTGTCGCCGGAGGCCGAGGACATGCTGCGCCGCTACCGCTGGCCCGGCAACGTGCGCGAACTGGAGCACGTCATCAGCCGCGCCGCCATCAAGGCTGTCAGCCACGGCGCCACGCGCAACGAGATCGTGACGCTGGGCGCCAAGCTGCTGGACCTGTCCGACGGCGACATGCCGCTGGCCGCGCCTCAGGAGAACGCCGACGCGCCCGCCGGTCCTGACCAGACGCTGCGCGAGGCCGTGGACGCCTGCCAGCGCCAGGCCATCCGCCGGGCGCTGGAAACGCACCAGGGCAACTGGGCCCATGCCGCGCGCGCACTGGGCGTGGACTCCAGCAATCTGCACAAGCTGGCGCGGCGCATCGGGCTGAAGGGCTGACTCCGCGCCGGCCGTCCCGGCAAACGCCAAGCCCCAACCGCCATACCATCAGGGCCGCGCCATCGCCCCGAGCACGATATCCGCCACCAGCTTGCCGGCCTCCCATTGCGGCATGTGGCCGGCATCCGGCAGCAGATGCAGCGCGGTCCTGGCTGGCGCATTCAGCGCGTGGCGCCAGGGGATGACGGCGTCGCGCCGCCCGTGGATCAACGTGCAGCGGCATTGCAGGCTGGCCAGGTCCGCGGCGATGCTCAGTTGCTGCACGCCGTTCCAGCCCACCTCCCGGCATAACTCGATCAGGGGCTCGCGCCGCGCCTGCGTGCTCTGGCGCAAGGCGTCGATGAAATTTCCCGACGGAGTCATGCCGGAGACGGTGAGCTTCTGCAGCTCGCGCTGCGCCGCTTCGTTGGTGCCGGCATGCGTCATGCCCGTCAGGAAGCTCTGGTCGATTTCAGTGCCCAGCCCGACCGGCGCGATCAGGACCAGGCTATCCACGGCCATGCCGGGGCGGGATGCCGCCCGGGCCGCCACCGCCGCGCCAAAAGAATGGCCAATCAGGTTCACGGGTCCGATGCACTGGGACGCCACCGTGTCGGCCACCGCATCGACGATATGTTCGAAGCGCGTGGCCTGCGAACGCGTGGCGCCATGGCAAGGCAGGTCCATCGCCAGCACGCGCAGTCCGGCGCGGCTGAGCGCATGCGCCAGGCTGGCCCAGGCGTCGCGGTCGCCGAACATGCCGTGGATCAACACCGCCGTCTGGCTGCCCGGACGCCCCCCTTCCCACACCGTGAACCGGACTTCGCCGTGGCGGGTGTACGCCCAGGCCTCGCGCTTTTCTCCTGGCGCGCCGCGGGCCTGCATGCTGCCCTGTCCGCTGGCGCTTGCCTGACCGACATCCGCCACGGTCACACGGCCGTTGGGCCCGGTCCCCGCCACTGCGTCCAGTGCGATGCCGCGCTCGGCCGCGACGCGGCGGGCGGCGGGGGTGGCGAACTTGCGGTCTACCGAAGGCTGCGCGACAGGATGCGCCAACGACGGCGAGGCCGCCGGCGTCCGCGCGGCAGGCGGCGCGGCCGGCGGCGCGACAACGGCCGCCGCGGCAGCGGCCGCCGCGGCATCCGCAGGCTTTGCTGCCGCGGATTGCGCCGCCGCGCCGCCCGCGCTCGCCGCCACAGCCTCGCCTTCCATCTGTACCCGCGCGATCACTGTATCCGCGTTGACGATGCCGTCCACCGCGACCAGATGTTCCACCATGACCCCGTCGTCGTGCGCGGGCACCTCGATGATGGATTTGTCGGTCTCGATTTCGACCAGCACGTCGCCCGTCTTGAAGGCCTGCCCAGGCGCCACGATCCAGGCGACCAGGCGGGCAGCGTCCAGGGCCTCGCCTGTCGGCGGGACGACCATATCCAGCGTTCTCGTCATGCTTGTTCCTTCGAAGATCGATGCGCGCCCCGGCAAGCGGAGTTGCGCCAGCGCAGCGTCAGGCCGCCGGATTCATGAACTGGATGAACTCCGTGATGGCGCCTTCCGGCTCCATCAGATAGAACACCTTGGTGCGCCCTTGCCGCATGACACGCGGCGAGGACACGCTTTCATAGCCGGCGCGCGTGGCCTGCTCGTATACGGCATCCACGTCCTCCACTTCGAAGGCCACGTGGCTGTAGCCGAAATCGCATTGGCGGCGGGGCTGCCTGTCGCCTTCCGGCGTGTAGTACTTGAACAGTTCCACCCGGTGTCCGCCATGGCGCAGCATGGCCCAGCGTATGGTCGCACCCGGCAGGCCGACCACTTCGCCCAGCGCGGGCTCGCTGCGGTGGTCCATCTCGCCCTCCAGCTCGAAGCCGAGAAAGCCGGTATAGAAGTTGCGCGCGCGTTCGAAATCATTGACGCAGACGGCCGTGTGATGCGTGGCTAGCAGTTTGTCCTTGAGCATTTTTCTCTCCTATGGCGTCCGGTTCAGCGGGCGCCGCCGCGGCGGCTGTCCATGGATTTCAGGGCCATCTCCACGGCCTGCGCGTCCGCCAATGCGGCGCGCTCCAGCACCTTGGAGACCACGGGCGAGGAATTGGCGCCCGTAACGTGCACGATCTCGTGGTCCAGCCAGTCGAACAGCCTTGACTGCGCCTCGCTCGCCACCCGCGAGCCGATCGAGGTGCCGCGGGTAGTCTGCTCCACGATCATCAGCGCCTGCGTGCGCTTGACGCCGGCCGCGATGGTGTCCCAATCGATGCCCAGCGGATCCAGCGTGCGCAGGTCTATCACCTGGGCGTCGATGCCCGTACGTTCCGCCGCCTGGCAGCAGACCTCGACCATGACGCCGTAGGTCAGGATGGTGCAGCGTGCGCCCTCGCGCGCGACCCGGGCCCGGCCGATCGGCACGATGTAGTCCCAGTCCTCGGCGGGCACCTTGCCCACCGTCTTGAACAGGTCGTTGTATTCCACCATCAGGACCGGATCGTCGCAGCGCAGCGCGGCGTTGAGCAAGCCGATATAGTCATAGGGACGCGATGGCGCCAGGATCCGCCACCCTGGATACTGGGCAAACAGGCCGCTGGCGTCCATGGAATGCTGCGAGCCATAGCCGGTGCCCGCCGTGACCCGGCTGCGCACCAGCACCGGCACTGCGAACTTGCCGCCGAACATGTGGCGCACCTTGGCGATCTGGTTGAACAGCTGGTCCGCGGCCACCAGCGCGAAGTCGGGATACATGATCTCCACCACGGGCCGCATGCCGTTCAACGCCGCGCCCAAGGCCAGGCCAGTGAAACCATTCTCGCAGATGGGCGTGCCGATGAGGCGTTCCGGAAAGTGATCGCCTATGTCCTTGGTAGCGCCGGCCGTGCCGCCTTTCAGGCGATGCACATCCTCGCCCAGGATGAAGATGCCGTCGTCGCGCTGCATGTTCAGCAGCATGGCGCGCGAAATCACGTCCTGGAACTTGGCGTCCGCCAGGCTCGCTGGCGTCTGCTCCTCCAGCTCGATGGCGCGTTGGCCCGCGAGTTCGCCCAGGTTGCCGCGGATACCGCTGTCCACGCTGGCCGGGTCCGGCCACAGTTCGGGCCGGATGCGTTGCGCTGCCTCGTCACCGTAATGCTCCAGCAGCCGCCCCAGCGCGCCGTCTATCAATTCGTCCGCGCGGCGCTCCAGGCGGGCGATGCCGGCATCGTCGATCAGACCCAGCGATTTCAGCTGCGCGGGAAACATCGACATGGGATCGCGCGCGCCCCAGGCCTCTTCCTCGTCCTTGTCGCGGTAGCGGAACGCGCTGCCCTTGAGCGCGCCCGACTGGTGCAGGTAGCGGTAGGTCTGCGCTTCCAGCAGCACCGGCCCGCCGTCGCGGCGGATGATGGCCCGAGCTTCCTGCATGGCCAGGCGCGCAGCCACCACGTCCATGCCGTCGAACTCGACCGCCGGCACGCCCAGGGACAGGCCGCGCGCCGACAAGCGGGTTTCGCGCGTCTGTTCCGACACGTGGGTGGACACGGCGTACAGGTTGTTTTCCACGAAGAAAATGGTGGGAGCGTTGTAGAGCGCCGCAAGGTTCATGGCCTCGTACGCCGCTCCGCTCTGCATGGCGCCGTCGCCGAAGAAGGCCACCGACACATGATCGCGCCCGCGCAGCTTGTCGGCAAAGGCGTAACCCACCGCATGCGACGGATTGCCGCCCACGATGGCGTTGGATCCATAGATGCCGGCCTCGGGATAGCGCAGATGCATGGAACCGCCGCGGCCGCCGCAATAACCCGGCGTCAGGCCCAGGATCTCGGCATAAGTCCGGTAGACCACCTCGCGGTGCGAATCCAGCGTTTCCGAGTCCAACGGCGAATAGTCCGCCGGTGTGGCGTGGTTCAGCGCCTTGGCAAGAAACTGGTGGTGCATGCGGTGGGTGCCGTTGATCTTGTCGGCCGACTCCAGCACCGACATGGCGCCCACGGCGGCGCCGTCCTGGCCGATGCTGGAATGCGCCGGACCATGCAGGATGCCGGCCACGCTCAGCTTCAGCAGCTTCTCTTCGAAGCGCCGGATCAGTATCAACTGCTCCAGCATGCGGACCATCTCGCGCGGCGCGATGGCCCCCCCATCCGCGGCGGTGGCGGTAAGCCGCCACCACGGCGTGTCGGTGTGCAGGGCGGCAAGCCGCGAGGGTTTCGCGGCAGGCGCCGCGCCTTCATTGATGTGCTTCATCTACGCTTCCCTTCAGTGAGCCGCGGCCAGGGCGGCATCCAGCGGTTCGGTTTCCTGCGCGCGCAGCAACTTCCAGATGTGCGTGCGCAGGTGCACGAATGCCTCCATGTCCATCACGTCCTCGATCCGCTCCATGCTGTCCCAGTCCTCGCGCTTGCGCACGTCGGCCACGTTGATGATTTCCTTGATCTGTCCCGGGCGGCCGGTCAGCACCACCACGCGGTCGGACAGATACACCGCTTCTTCCACGCTGTGGGTAATGAACAGCACGGTGCGCGGATTGAGGCGGGACAGCTTGACCAGTTCTTCCTGCATCACCACGCGGGTCTGGGCGTCCAGCGCGCCGAAGGGCTCGTCCATCAGCAGCACGTCGGGATCCAGCGCGTAGCTGCGGGCGATGGCCACGCGCTGCTGCATCCCGCCGGACAGCTGGTGCGGATAGGCCTGCTCGTAGCCCGCCAGGCCCATCAGTTCGATGTAGCGCGCCACGGTCCGCGCCCGCGCCTCGCGCGAGGCGCCCTTGCACTTCAAGCCGAAGCCAATGTTCTCGGTCACGGTCTTCCAGGGAAACAGTGCAAACTGCTGGAACACGACGGCGCGGTCCGGTCCCGGTTCCTCGACTTCCTTGCCACCCACCCGCACGCTGCCGGCCGAGGGAAACTCCAGGCCGGCCGCCATGCGCATCAGCGTGGTCTTGCCGCAGCCGGACGGCCCGACGATGGAAACGAACTCCCTCTCGCCCACCTCGAAACTCACGTCATCCAGGGCCAGGAAGCTTTCCCCACCCCGGCTGAACGTGCGCTGCACCCGCTCGAAAGTAATCTGACTCATGCTTGCGTTCCTTTGTTGAGAGCCGCGGCCGCCGGCTTACCTGGCGACATCGGCGACGAAGGCCCTGAGCTTGGGATCGTCCTGGATCATCTGCAGATACTTGCCCGTGACCATGGTCTTGGGATCGGGGATCTTCTTGACCACGCCCACGGACACCATGAATTCCCCCACGCTGTTCCACCAGCCCACGATCTCCGAGGAGCCGCCCGGGCCCGGCGCAAACAACTTGGTCTGCTCCGCCAGGTCGAAAGCCGGACGGTCGCGCAATTCCTGCGCCAGGTACTTGTCGGGGAACTTCACGCCCACGCTGCCGAAGAAGGCCTTCAGATACGCCTGGGCCTCCTCGGGATGCGCGCGCTGCCAGGCCACCGCGCGCAGGTAGACCGCCAGGAAGCGGGCGACCTTGTCGGGATGCTTCTTGGCGAAGTCCGGCGTCGTGAACAGGTAGCTGTGGATAGGCATCTTCAGCTCGGCGCCGGTGCAGATCACCTTTGCGCCTATGGCCTCTTCCAGGATGTAGGTATTGGGAGCCCACACCGAGGAAATGTCGTACTTGCCGCTCATTACCGCGGCATTGATGTCGGGCGGCGACAGGTTCACGAAACGGTAGTCGTCGGGCTTGAGGCCGAACTTCTGCGACAGGCATTCCGTGGCGCCCCACTGGCCCGTGGAGTTGCTGGTGACGGGAATGGTCTTACCCTTGAGCAGCGCCGGGTTCTTGAGATACTCGTCCGCCCGGTCCTTGGTGGCCATCAGCGTGATGATGGCGGCCTCGCCGTCGGCGATGCCTATGGTCTGCAAGCCATACTTCGACGCGCCCAGCAGCGACGGAATATTGCCCGCCCCGCCCACGTCCCATGATCCGGACGCGCCCGCCGCGATTTCGACCGCGCCGGAAGCGAAGGTCGAGATCTCCGGCTTCAGGCCCACCTCCTTCCACCACCCCTTCTCGCTGGCGATGTACCACTCCAGCGCCCACCGCTGCGGCTGCTGCCCGATGCGGATGGTGAACAGTTCATCTCCCGCCGGCGCGGCCTGGGCCGCCGCCTGTCCGGGTCCCCCCAGCCAGCACCCGATCACGAGCGCTGCCAAGGCCTTGAGGCCTTTGTAGTGTTTCATCTGTCTCTCTCCAGTATGAAATGACGCTGCCTGCACTGCCTGCCTGTACTCCCTCCTTTGTTCCCGGGGTCAGCGCGACCAGTCGCGCTGCACCCTGCGCTGCAAGGCGCGCATGCCGTAGTCGATGCCTGCGCCTATCAGGCCGATGGTGATCATTCCGCTGATCACGATGGCGGGCTCCAGATTGCTGCCGCCCTGCACGATCATGTAGCCCAGCCCGGTCGAACCCACGATCAGTTCCGCGCCGATCAAGGACTGCCAGCCGAACCCCGCGCCGACGCGGATGCCAGCGACGATGTGCGCCAATGCGGCCGGCAGCAGGATTTCCGTCAGCGTCGTCCAGCGCCCCGCCCCCAGCATCTGGCCGGCCTCGATCAAGGCGCGGTCGATCTGCCTGGCGCCGCGATAGGCGTTCAGTACACAGGGCGCGAAGGCGCCGGCGAATATCACCAGCGTGGGCGACAGGAATCCGGTGCCGAACCAGAAGATCGCGAACGGCACCCAGGCGATCGGGGGAATGAAGCGGAAGGCTTCGAACACCGGCGCCACCGCCCAATCCAGCGCCTTGAAACGCCCCATGAACAAGCCCAGCGGGACACCAAGCAGGACCGCGATGGAGAAGCTGATCAGGAATTTCTCCAGGCTGGCCAGCAGATGCATCTGCAGCACCGAGCCCGCATAAGGTTCGTGCGTGTGCTCGGCCATGCTGCGCAGCACCGTCAACGGTCCAGGCAGGAAGGCCGGGGACACCAGGCCCAGCCCGGACAGCAATGCCCAACTGCCGAACAGGGTGGCGATGCCCAGCGCCGGCATCAGCCAGCGTTCCAGCACGCGGCGCGACACGAGGGCGCGCGCGCGGGACGGGCCGGCGCGGCTCAGGCTTTCCATGGCATCACCTTGCGTTCGACCTGCGCCAGCAGGGCCGACATCAGCATGCCCATGCTGGCCACGGCGGCCATGGCCACCACTATCATTCCCGAGTTCAGGTCGCGGGTGGCGATGATCAGCACATGGCCCAGGCCGACGAAAGAGCCAACCAGCTCGGCCGCCACCAGCACCATCCAGCAGGCCTGCAGCGAGGTCCTCAGGCCCGTGAAGATGGCGGGCAGCGCGCCTGGAACAATGACGTCCAGCAGCATCAGGCGGCCCGCCGCGCCATTGACGCGCGCCGCCTGGAGCAGCGTGTCGTCGATGTTGCGCACGCCGGTGTAGGTATTGATCACGGTCGGCGCGAAGGCTGCCAGCCAGATGACGAAGACCTTGGCGCTGGTGCCCAGCCCGAACCACAGGATGGTCAGCGGAATCCAGGCGATGGGCGCGATCGGCCGGACAATCTGGAACACCGGATTGACGTAGGCCTCGACCAGCCGGTTCTGCCCCATCAGGATGCCCAGCGGCACCCCCGTCAACGCCGCCGCTGCAAACCCGTACAGCACCAGTCCGGTGCTGGCCGCGATGTGCTGCAACAACGTACCGTCGGCATAGCCTTCCCCAGCGATCTCCAGCAGGGCGTCCCAGGCGTCGGCGGGCGACGGCAGCTGTACCGGGCTCAACAACTCCAACGGCCCCGTGGCCAGGTACCAGGCCAGGAACAGCGCCGTGACCGACGCGCCGCTGACCAGCCAGCGCAGGGACAGGCGCCGGCGCACCGGCGCGGGCGGAGGGGCGGGTGGCCTGGCGACGGTCATGGCGGCGCTCCGGTCGAGCAGGGCCAGGGCGGCCGGAACGCCGCCGACGGCGGGCGGGGAAAGAGGATGGCGGGCCATGTCAATGCGTCCTCAGCACGATCTTTGCCGACGCCGCGCGTCCGCCATCGAGGTCGGAGAAAGCCCGCGCGCCCGCACCCAGCTCACGCTCCTCGATCCAGGACAGGTCGCCGAAAGCGCCGCGATGCAGCGCCTCTACTGTCGCGCGCAGGTCGGCGCTGGTGTACGTATAGGCGCCAATGAGGGTGATCTCGTCCAGCGTCAGGCGCCGCATGTCGATCTCGCTGGCCCAGTCCTGCAGGCCGATGTGCAGCATGACGCCGCCTGGCTGCACCGCGGCCAGCGCCGCGGCGCGCGTAAGCTTGCCGCCCACCGCGTCCACCACCAATTCGTACGCGCCCGGTTCGGGCGCAGCCTCGCGCGGATCGAAGGCCATGCAGCCCGCATGCCGCTGCGCCGAGGCGCGCCGCAACGGATTGGTCTCTGCCAGGCTGACGCGGCAGCCCTGGCTGCGCAGCAGCAGCGCCGTCAGGAGGCCGATGGCGCCGCCGCCCACGACCAGCGCGCGGGCTTCGGCCAGCGGCCGGAACAGCGCCCGCTGCGCCAGCGCCAAGCCGTGCAAGGCCGTGGCCGCGGGCTCGGTCAGCGCGGCCGCGGCGGCCGGCATGTCCTGCGGCACGGGAATCAGGCAACGCTCCGGTATGGCCATGAACTCGGCGAACGCGCCGGGACGCGTCATGCCCACCATGCCGCGGTTGCGGCAAAGATTGTTGCGGCCCTGCACGCAGAAATCGCACTGGCCGCAGTGGATCAGCGGATTGCCGGTGACCCGCTGGCCCGCGCGGCTGCCGCCCACCAGCGTGCCGACGAACTCGTGGCCCAGGATCAGCGGCGGATTGCGGCGCGGATCATGCCCATGGTAGGCGTGCATGTCCGAGCCGCAGATGCCCACGGCCTCGATGCGCAGCAGCGCATCACCGTCCGCTGGCGCGGGGTCGGGTTCATCGCGGTAAGTCAGCTGGCCGGGCGCGGTGTAGACAAGGGCTTTCATGGCGGGACTCCACGGAGATGCCGATCAGCGAGCCGAAAAGCCGCCGTCTATGAACAGGGTCTGCCCGGTGATGTAGGCCGACGCCTCGCTCGCCAGGAACACGGCCGCGCCGTACAGGTCCTCCAGCCGGCCGTTGCGACCGATCATGGTGCTGGCCGCCAGGGCCTGCACCCGGGCCGGGTCGCTCATCACGGGCGCGGTCAGCGGCGTCTCGAAGAAGCCCGGCGCGATCGCGTTGCAGGTAATTCCGTGGCGCGACCAGTACTCGGCGATGGCGCGGGTCAGCTGCATCAGGCCGCCCTTGGACGCGCCATAGGGCGCGCTGTCGGGAAAGGCGCGCACGCACTGCAGCGAGGTGATATTGACGATGCGGCCCCAGCCGCGTTCGCGCATGGCCGGCGCCAGCGCGCGGGTCAGCAGGAACGGCGCGGTCAGGTTGATCGCCAGCGAGCGGTCCCAGTCCTCGTCGGCCGTGTCCTCGAAGGGCTTGCGCACGTTGATGCCCGAGGCATTTACCAGGATGTCGGGCGCGCCGAACGGTTGGGCCGCGCGGGCGGCAAAGCCGCGCAACGCATCGCGGTCAGCCAGATCGCAGGACAAGGCGCGCGCCCGCAGGCCTTGCGCTTCGAATTCACCCGCGGCGCAAGCCAGCTCCTGCTCGCGCCGCGCCACCAGCACCACGCTGGCGCCGGCCCGCGCCAGCGCCAGGCCGATGGCCTTGCCTATGCCGGAACTGCCGCCGCTTACCAGCGCAACTCGGCCGTCCAGGTCGAACAGGCGGAACATGTCGTTCTGCATGATGGCTTCACTCCCGCACCGGTTCGCCAAGTTCGAAGGACTCTTTGGGAAAGTACTTGGCCAGGCGGTCGTCCGCTGTGCGCGCATGCGCCTCCATGCCTTCCAGGCGCGAGATCCGCGCCGTCACCTGGGCGGTGTCGCGGCTGGCCTGGCGCGTCATGCGCTGCCAGGTGACGGTCTTGATGAACTTGTGCACCGAAAGGCCGCCCGAATAGCGCGCCGCGCCCTTGGTGGGCAGGATGTGGTTGGTGCCGCTGGCCTTGTCGCCGAACGCCACCGTGGTTTCCTCGCCCAGGAACAGCGAGCCATAGCAGGTCAGATGCCGGAACCACCAGTCCAGGTCCTCGCAATGGACCTCCAGGTGTTCGCTGGCATAGCGGTCGGAGACCTCGACCGCCTCGTCGCGCGTATCGCACAGCACCACCTCGCCGTAGTCGCGCCAGGCGGCGCCGGCCGCGTCCCTTGCGGTAGGCGGCAGGGACGCGATCAGTTCGGGCACCCGCTTGAGCACGGCTTCGGCCAACTTGCGGTCGGTGGCGATCAGCCAGGCCGGCGATTCGTGCCCATGCTCGGCCTGCCCAACAAGGTCCGAGGCCACAATCGCCGGGTCCGCCGACGCGTCAGCGATGATGCAGACCTCCGAAGGCCCGGCGAATACGTCGATGCCCACGCTGCCGAACAGCATGCGCTTGGCCTCGGCCACGAACTTGTTGCCCGGTCCGACGATGATGTCGGCCGGCTTGCCGGTGAACAGGCCGTAGGCCATGGCGGCGATCGCTTGCACGCCCCCCAACGTCATCACGGCGTCCACGCCCGCCACCTTCATGGCGTACAGCACCTGCGGATGTATGCCCTCGCCGCGGTAGGGCGTGGAGCAGGCGATGACCATGGGCACGCCCGCCGCCTTGGCCGTGGCGATGCTCATGTAGGCCGAGGCGATGTGCGCGTAGCGCCCGGTGGGCACATAGCAGCCCGCCACATTGACCGGTATCAGGCGTTGGCCCGCGACCAGGCCGGGCGCGAGCTCCAATTCGAACTCGCGCACCGAAGCCATCTGCGCCTGCGCGAACTTGCGCACCTGGCCGGCGGCGAACTCGATGTCGCGCTTGATGCCGTCGGGAATGCCCGCGGTGCGCCGCTCCATCTCTGCGGGGCCGACCAGAATTTCCCCCTCCCATTTATCCAGCCGCCGGGCGTAGTCGCGCACCGCGGCCTCGCCGCCCGACTTGATGTTCGCCAGCATCTCGGCTGCGACCTCGCGCGCGGCGGCCTCATTGCCCTGGGGCTGCCTGGACGCGGATTTGAGCTTGCTTACTGCCATGGTATGGCCTCGCGGAAGAATGGATGAAGCTCAGTTGGTCTTGTTGGCGAAGGTCTTGAGCGCCGGCGTCTGCTCGACTCGCTTCATGTAGTCGTCCGTGATGTAGGCCTTGGGATCCGGCACCTCGGTGAGCGTGCCCACGCTCTTCAAGTAGCCAGACAGAGCCTCGTAGGCGTTGTCCAGTGTGGACTTGCCGCCGCTGCGCGACATCAGCTTGAGCTGTTCATCCAGCGTGAAGATCGGCCGTTCCAGCTCCTGCCCCAGGTAGCCGTCGTTGAGCTTGATGCCGTTGGCCTGGAACAGCTTGCGCAGGTAGCCCATGGCTTCCGCCTTGTTGTTCTTTTCGAAGCTGACGGCCCGCAGGTATACCGCCAGGAACTTGGCGACCGCGTCCGGATTCTGCTGGGCGAATTCGCCGCGCGCCACCAGCGCGCCTGGAATCATCACGCCCGCGTCCTTGCCGCTGCACACGACTTCCGCGCCGATCTGTTCGTTGAGCGTGTAGAAATTGGGCGCCCAGGTGCCGGCCAGCATGCCGTTACCTCCGGTGTAGGCGGACACCAGTTGCGCCGGGGCCAGCGTCACCACGCTGACGTCGCTGCGCTGCATGCCCCATTTCTTCAGGCAGGCCATGGTGGCGTATTCGCCCGTCGAGTTCGGACTGAGGAGGATCTGTTTGCCCTTCACTTCCTTGGCCGCGTTGCTGCGCACGGCGGCGGCGTTTTCCTTGCGCGCCATCACGCCGTTGGCGGTCGATTCGTCATTGGTGACGCCGAGCGTCACGATGCCGTAGCGCTGCGCGCCCAGCACCGCGGGCGGAGATCCCGTTCCGCCCACGTCCCAGGACTTGGACGCGGCGCCGGCAATCTGCTGCGCCCCCGCCGGATACACCACGAACTCCGGCTTCAGGCCGGCTTCCGCCCACCAGTTCTTTTCCGTGGCGATGTAGATCGGCAGCGCCCAATAGGCAATCTGGTAGCTGACCTTGATGGGAGTCGGCGTCTGGGCCGACGCGGACGGGCTCAACAACAAGGCGCCCAGCGGCGCCAGGCACAGACCCAGGATGCGGGGGATTCTCGACATGCTTAGTCTCCGATAGTGGATTCCGGTCTGCATGCGCGAGCTGCCGCGACATTCCCCGGATAGCAGGCCCGGATCTGCGTCCGGGCTCGGTTTTTTGAAAGCGCATACAAAGAATAAGCGCGCAAGAATCCCGTTCAACCCCGAGAAAACCCTAGAGATAGACCGTAGCGTTTCAATAACTGTATATTCACACCATCAAATTTCTGAAAGCGCTTTCAAAAAATGAAGCGAAAATCCGCGCCCCTATCCGGGGACACCCTGAAGTCCATCGCCGTCGCTGGCGGCATCTCGTCGGCAACGTTGTCGCGGGTGTTGAACCACCCGGAAAAAGTGCGGCCCGACCTGCGCGCGCGCGCCATGGCCCTGCTGGCCGAGGCTGGCTACGTACCGCACGGCGCAGCCCGTTCGCTCGCTTCCCGCAAGACCCGGACCATGGGCGCCATCATCCCCACGGTGGACAGCGCCCTGTTCGCCAAGCTGGTTGACGGCATGCAGCAGGCGATCCACGAACACGGCTATCAGCTGCTGCTGGCCAGCACCAACTACAGCCCGGCGCGCGAAGCGGGCGAAGTGCGCGCGCTGATCGAGCGCGGCGTGGACGCCATGATGCTGGTCGGCCGCAGCCGCGACCCGGAACTCTACGAACTGCTGCACTCCAAGGGCATCCCCTTCGTCACCACCTGCCATTACGACGCCGCCGATCCCTGGCCCATGGTGGGCTGGGACAACGCCGCGGCGGCGCAACGCATCGCCGACTACCTGCTGGACATCGGCCACCGCCGCCTCGGCGTGATTGCCGGCATATCCAAGGACAACGACCGCGCCGCCGACCGCGTGGCCGGCTTCACACGCGCCCTGACGCGCCGCGGCATCGAACTGCCGCCGCAGTACGTCATCGAAAAGCCCTACACCGTGCCCGAAGCCCGCCGCGCCATGGCCACCCTGCTGCGCCTGCCCGAGCCGCCCACTGCGGTCATGTGCGGCAACGACATCCTGGCCTATGGCGCGCTGCAGGAATGCCTGTGGCAAAACCTGCGCGTGCCCGAGCAGATCTCGATCACGGGCTTCGACAACATCGAAATGGCCGCTCATTGCCGGCCCGGCATCACCACCCTGAACGTGCCGGCCTTCGAGCTGGGCCAGCGCGCCGCCAACATTCTGCTGGCAGCCGACGCCAACACGCCGCCCGAGAATGTCTGCATCGAACTGGAATTGATCGTCCGCGACACTACCGCGCCGCCGCGCAGCAGCACCAGTGCGCGGCTAGGCAGCTGACCACAACGGAGCAAGCCCCATGGAACACATCGAATCACCCCGCATTGCATTCCTGGGCCTGGGCGTCATGGGGAGCGCGATGCTGCGCAACCTGGCCGCGCAGGGGTATGCAGTATCAGGCTACGACGTCGTTCCCGCAGCCATGGAGCGCCTGGCCGACACCGGCTTCCGGCGGGCCGCCACGCCCTTGGACGCCGCGCGCGGCTGCGACGTGGCGATCACCATGCTGCCCACCTCGGCCCAGGTCCGCGACGCCTTGTTCGGCGCCGACGGCGCGGCGGCGGGCTTGAACCCGGGCGCCCTGGTCATCGAAATGAGCACCGGCGACGCGGTCGAGACCGACCGCATCGCCGCCGATCTCGCGGCCCTGGGCCTGCGTTGCATGGATGCGCCCGTGGGCCGCACGCCGCGCGAGGCGGCGCAGGGCAAGGCCTTGATCATGGCCGGCGGCGCGCAGGCCGACTTCGACCAGGCCGCGCCCATCTTCGCCGCCATGGCCAACGAAATCGTGCATGTGGGCGCTTTCGGTTCGGGCATCCGGCTCAAGCTGGTCAACAACTACATGTCCATGGTTGGCATGGTGCTGACGGGCGAAGCGCTGATGTTCGCCGCCAAGCTCGGACTGGACCGCGCCACCGTCGTCAAGGTGCTGTCCAACACCACTGCGGGGCGCGGGCAGCTCCTGACCAATTTCCCCGGCAAGGTACTGGCGGGCGACATCAGCCCCGACTTCCCCATGCGCATGGGCTACAAGGACATCAACCTGGCCATGAACCTGGCGGCGTCGGTGGGCGCGCCGCTGGGCCTGGGCGGCTACGCCCGCGAGATGTTCGCGCTTGCCAAGTCGTGGGGACGGCAGGAGCAGGACTGCACCGCCATGCTGCTGCTGCTCGAAGACGTGGCCCACCTGGACCGCGAGGCCGCGGGGTCCGGCCATGAGTGAGCACATCGCAACCCTGCCCGCGCGGCGGCCGCGCGCATCACGCCGCCGCGTCACCGTGGGCGTGGCCGCCGTCGCCATCGCCTTTGCCGCCTGGTGGATCGTGTCGGCGCTGGGCCTGGTCAATGGCGCGCGCTTTCCCACCCCGCTCACCACCTGGCAGGCCGCGGTGCAGCTCTCGCGCGACTCGGGCTACGCCGGCGGCACGCTGTTCCAGCACATCGGCCACAGCCTGCGCCTGGTATTCCTGGGATTTCTGGTCGCGATCGGCACCGGCGTCCCGCTGGGCCTGCTGATGGGTTTCAGCAAGCGCATCGACGCCCTGGTCGGGCCGGTATTCTCGCTGCTGCGTCCGATTCCGCCGCTGGCCTGGATTCCGCTGGCCATCCTTTGGCTGGGCCTGGGGGATCCGGCGAAGATCTTCCTGATCTGGGTGTCTTCTTTCACGCCTGCCGTCATCAACACCTACGCAGGCGTGCGCAACATCGACCCCACGCTGATCGAGGCCGCGCGCGTGCACGGCGCGGGCAATCCGGTCCGCATGCTGCGCGAGGTCCTGATACCCGGTTCCATGCCCATGATCTTCACCGGCCTGCGGCTGTCGCTGCAGACCGCGTGGATGACGCTGGTGGCGGCGGAACTCATCGGCGCCTTCATCGGCCTGGGCAAGGTGCTGGACACCGCGGCGCTGGACATCCGGCCCGGCATGATCCTGTACGCCATGGTCTGGGTAGGCCTGCTGGGCGCGGTGATGACGCGCGGACTGGAATGGATCGAAAAGAGGGCCTTGCCATGGCTACGCTGACACGCACCTCGGGCGACCCGCCCGCCTTCACCTTCGGCTTGTCCTGCCTGGGGCTGGCCGGCTTCTTCCTGGCCTGGCACCTGCTGAGCGTGGCAGGCGTTTTCCCGCCCAATTACCTGCCTGGCCCGCTGACCGTGCTGCAGACCATCGCGCAGTACAGCAGCGAACCCTATTCCGGCGCCACGCTCTGGACGCACCTGGGCGCCAGCCTCTACCGCTTCGCCTGCGGCTTCCTGCTGGCCGCGGCGGTAGGCATACCGCTGGGCCTGCTGATGGGCTGGTACCGCTGGCTGGACGACGTGGTCAGTCCGTTCTTCGATGCGTTGCGCTTCGTGGCGCCCATCGCCTGGGTGCCGTTCGCCGGCCTGTGGTTCGGCACCGGCATCGGCGGACCCACCCTGATCATCTTCGCCGGCGCCTTTCCGCCCTGCCTGATCAGCGCCTATCGCGGCGCCAAGTTCGTCGACACGCGGCTGCTGGAAGCCTCGCGCACGCTGGGCGCCAGCGGCCCGCGCATCGTGGCCGAAGTGCTGCTGCCGGCCTCGTTGCCATCCATCCTGGCCGGCCTGCGCGTCAGCGCCGGCATCGGCTGGCAATCGCTGGTGGGCGCGGAACTGATCGTGGTGGGCAACGGCATCGGCTACATGATGGTCCAGGGGCAGCTCAACGTCGCCACCAATATCGTCATGGCCGGCATGATCGCCATCGGCATCGTCGGCATCTGCATCGACGTTGCGCTGCGCATGTTTGAACAGCGCCTGAAGGCGCGCTGGGGACGCTGATGGACCACGCAATATCGGACTCGACCCTGTCGGTCATCGTCACGGGCGGCGCCAGCGGCATCGGCGCGGCGGTATGCAGGCGCGTGATCGAGGCAGGCGGCTACGCCGCAATCCTTGACCTCAACCAGGAAGCCGCGCACACGCTGGCGCGGGAACTGGGACCGCGCGCGGTGGCCGCCCCGGGCGACGTGCTGGACGAGGCCGGACTGCGGGCCACTCAGGAACGGCTTGCCGCCCTCTTGCCTACGGTCAACGGACTGGTGAACTGCGCCGGTATCGCCCAGGTTCCAACCGCCATCGAAGACTATCCGGTGGAGGCCTGGGCCCGTGTGGTGGATTCCCATCTGAAAGGCACCTATATCGCCTGCCGCGTATTCGGCAGCGCGATGGCCGAACGCGGACGCGGGGCGGTCGTCAACGTGGCGTCCGTGCTGTCGTTCCGCCCCGGCCCGGTGCTGGCCTACGGTCCGGCCAAGGCCGCCGTGGTCAATCTGACCGAAGCCCTCGCGGTGCACTGGGCGCGCCGCGGCTTGCGCGTCAACGCCATCGCGCCCGGCTGGACCGACACGCCCTTCCTGAAACCCAAGGAGCGGCAGGGGGAGCGGGACATGACGCCGATCCTGAACGCCACGCCGCTAGGCCGCCTGATGCAGCCGCGCGAGATAGCAGACGTCGTGTTCTTCCTGCTGTCGCCCGCGGCCGCGGTCATCACCGGCGCCACCATCCCTTGCGACGGCGGCGTCATCGCCGGATCAGGGTGGGCGCCCTACGGGGGCTTGCCGCGAACTGCCTGAGCGTTGGGAGCGGCCCAGGCCCGCCCGGCGTTTCCCTTGGCAGGGCGCGCGCCGCTACACTACCCGCCGTCATGTTCAACGCCGCCTGTTTCGTCCATGCTTAGCCTTGCCACCGCAGGAGTATTCGCCGTCGGAGTCACCGTCATCCTGGCCATGCCAGGCCCGACCAATACCTTGCTGGCCGCAGCCGGCCTGCGCCTGGGTTTCGCGCGCGCGGCGCGGCTGACGATGGCCGAGCTGGCCGGCTACATCGTGTCGATCTCGCTCTGGGGCCGCTTTCTTGAGCAGGCGGCGAAATCCCTGCCGTGGCTGCCGGCTTGCGTGCGCGCCGCCAGCAGCATCTACATCGCCTGCCTGGCCGTGCGCATGTGGCGCGCCGCCCGCGCCGTGCCGACGGTGGCTCGGCAGGTCATCGGCATGCGCACGCTGTTCACGGCCACCCTGCTCAATCCCAAGGGCATCCTCTTTGCCAGCGCGGTTTTTCCGCCGGCGGCGTTCTGGAGCCTGCCCGCCTACCTTGCAGCCATGGCGCTGTTCACCGCGCTGCTGGTGCCGATAGGCCTGGCCTGGGTGGCGTTCGGCGCGTCGCTGGGTGGCGCGAAAACACGCTGGATCGATCCGGCGCGGGCGCAGCGCGGGGCTTCCGTCATCCTGGGATTGTTCTCGCTGACCCTGGCCTGGACAGCGTTCCGCTAGCGCCGCGCGCGGGCGGAGGGAGTCGGAGCGCTAGGCATCTTGGCCCGCGGCCTCCAGCACCACGGCGCGGAACTCCTGCATCAGCGGCGACCAGGTGGCGCCGTGGCGCGTGACCAGTGCCATGCTGCGCCGCAAAGGACGGCCCAGCGCCACCGGCAACTCCGCAATGTCCGGCGCCAGCGCGCTGTGCGGCATCAGCGCCAACAAGTCCGAGCCTGCCAGCAAGGCCAGCGCGCCGCCCGAGAAGTGCTGGACTTCCAGCGCCGCCGCGGGCTGCGCCAGGCCCGCCTCGGCATAGCGGGCCTGCAGCGCCTGACGCGCCACCGATCCCTGCATGGGCAGGATCCAGCGTTGACCTTCCAGGTCGCGCAACGCCAGCTTGCGCCGCGACGCCAGCGGATGCTTGCGGCTGGCGGCGACGCACAGGCCGTCCTCGCGGATCGATTCCTGGTGCAGCGAACCCGGCACGTCGGCGTAGATCGGCGTCACCGCAAGGTCCAGCTTGCCGCCCGCCACCTGCTCGTTGAGATCGTCCGACTGGCCTTGCGTCAACTGCACCCGCAGCGCGGGCCGGCGCGGCAACAGGCGGCGCAACGCCGGCATCACCACGCTGTCCACGGTAGCGCCGGTGGCGCCAATGCGCAGCAGTCCGGCCTCGCCCAGGCGCAGCTCCATCGCGTTGCGCACGGCGTCACGGTATTCCGCCCACAGCCGCTGCGCATGCTCGCGAAACGCCAGGCCCGCCGAGGTCAGGCGCAAGCCGCGCCCGCCGCGGTCCAGCAGCGCCAGTCCCGTGTCGGCTTCCAGCCGCTGCAAAGACTTGGACAGCGCCGGCTGACTGACGCCGCAGGCGGCTGCGGCGCGGTCCAGGTTGCCGTGTTCCACCACGGCCAGGAAATACTCGATGTCGCGCAAGGACAGATTCATAATCAATAGTTATGCATAGACTCAGCTTCAGGAATATTAAGCCGGGCCCGCGCTCCTAGAATCCCTGGATAAACCCGCAGACAGGAGACGCAGCGCGTGGACAAGCAGCCCAATATCGTATTGATCGTGGCCGACAACCTGGGATGGGGCGAATTGGGCTGCTACGGCGGCGGCGCGCTGCGCGGCGCGCCCACCCCCAACATCGACCGGCTGGCCTCGGAAGGGCTGCTGCTGCAGAACTTCAACGTGGAAAGCGACTGCGTGCCTACGCGCTCGGCGCTCATGAGCGGCCGGCATCCCATCCGCACCGGTTGTTTGCAATCGGTGCCTCCCGGCCTGCCGCAAGGCCTGGCGCGCGATGAAATCACGCTGGCCCAGCAACTGTCGGGCCAGGGCTACGCCACCGCGCACTACGGCAAATGGCACCTGGGCGACATCCCCGGCCGCTATCCGTCCGACCGCGGCTTCGACGAGTGGTACGGCATCCCGCGCACCACGGACGAAAGCCAGTTCACCTCGTCCATCGGCTTCGACCCCTCGGTCGCCGACATCCCGCACATCATGCAGGGCCAGGCCGGCTCGCCTTCGGAAAACATCAAGGTCTACGACCTGGAGACGCGCCGCGGCATCGACGCCGAACTGGTCGACCGGTCCATCGGCTTCATGCGCAAGCATGCCGAGGCCAGCCGCCCCTTCTTCCTATACCTGCCGCTGGTGCACCTGCACTTCCCCACCCTGCCGCACCCGGACTTCGCGGGCCGCACCGGCGCCGGCGACTTCGCCGACGCCATGGTGGAAATGGACCACCGCGTCGGCCAGATCGTGCAGGCGGTGGACGAGCTGAATCTGCGCGACGACACCGTGTTCATTTTCTGCAGCGACAACGGTCCGGAATTTCGCAAGCCCTACCGCGGCACCGCCGGCCCCTGGACCGGTACCTACCACACCGCCATGGAAGGCAGCCTGCGCGTGCCCTTCATGATCCGCTGGCCCGGCCGGGTCCAGCCCGGCCAGGTCTCCAACGAGATCGTCCACGTCACCGACCTGTACACCACGCTGTCGCGCATCGGCGGCGCGTCCATTCCGCAAGACCGGCCCATCGACGGCATAGACCAGACCGATTTCTTCACCGGCGCCAGCCCCGCCTCGCCGCGCGAGGGCTTCCTGTTCTACATCAAGAACGACCTGCGCGCGGTCAAATGGCGCGACTGGAAGCTGCACTTCTACTGGGAGCCCGAGGTCAACGAAGGCAAGGGCAAACTGGAGTCGCCGTACCTGTTCAACCTGAAGCAGGACCCCAAGGAAGAAAGCGACATCCTCATCTTCAACACCTGGGTGCTGGGTCCGATCCTGAAAATGGTGCAGTCCTTCAACCAGTCTTGCGCCGCGCATCCGAATACGCCGCCCGGCAAGCCGGACCCGAGCTGAGACGCGCGGCGGTCCGGGCAAAAAACACAAAGGGGAAAACATGAAATTCGCTATCCGCTGCTGCGCGCTGCTGCTGGGCGCCGCGCTAACCGCCACCGCCAGCGCGGCAGACACCAAGCTGGAATGGCCTGGCAAGCAGATCACCTGGGTGATCGGCTTCGTGCCGGGCGGCACCGCCGACGTGCTGACCCGCATCGCCGCCCAGGAACTGGCGCGGCGCAGCGGCCTGAACGTCATCGTGGAAAACCGCCCCGGCGCGGCGGGCGCCATCGCCCTGCAGCTGGTGGCGCGCAGCAAGGCCAGCGACGGTTACTTGCTGACCGTGCCCGGCCCGCTGATCTACCCCACGCCCCAGCCCGAGATCGGCCGCGAGCTGGCGCCCGTCATCCTGATGGCTCAGGGTCCCATGGTCATCGTCGGCCCCGCCAAGGACGCCCGGGCATCCTTGCAGGACGTGCTGGCGGACGCCCGCCAGCGGCCCGAGGCCTGGAGCTACGGCAGCTCAGGCAACGGCACCTCGCAGAACCTGGCGGGCGAACTGCTCAACCAGTACGCCGGCACCCGTATCGTGCACGTGCCCTACAAGGGCGGCGGCCAGGCGGTGGCCGACGTGGCCGGTGGCCAGATCCCCCTGGCGATCCTGGGCTCGGCCCCGGTCATGCCGCAGATCAAGGCCGGCACGCTGAAAGCCTACGCCGTCACCACGCCCTACCGCCTGGACAGCCTGCCCGGCGTGCCCACGGTGGAAGAGTCCGGCTTCAAAGGCTATGCCGCCACCCAATGGTTCTCGGTCGCGGCCAGCAAGGACATCCCGGCCGCGCAGCTCGATCAGGTCAACGCCGCGCTGCGCGCCGCCGTGGCCACGCCGGAGTTCAAGGCCGCCCTGGACAACGCCGGCATGATCGCCGGCGGCGGCTCGCGGGATGAATTGCAGTCGTTCATCCAGGCGGATAGCGCCAAGTGGCAGAAGCTGATCGACAGCGGGGCGGTGAAGCTGGCGAATTGAGTACAGCAATGAATCGGAGTTCGTCCTGAAGTAACGTCAAGATCTTGATCGGCCCTCCTCAAAAATCTTAGAAGGTGGAGGGCGCCTGATCATTTCTTCTTGCAAAGCAATGGGAAGGCTTGAAAAGCTATATAGCTTAAGCTATAACCGTATGCGAACGCCGAATGTTCTCGATCAACTGGACCAAAACAGCGGTCAAGCAGTTAAGGAAAATCTCTCCCGTCGATCGAAGTCGAATCGTTGAGGAGGTCGCTGAACTGGAGCTGTTTCCCGCGTCGCGCAATGTCAAAGCACTGACCAATCACCAGTTTGGGTTTCGTCTACGTATAGGCCAGTATCGGGTGCTATTCGACGTTGCCGCGGTCGTCCGTATCATCGAGATCCAGGAAGTGAAACGGCGCGACGACCATACCTATTGAGCTGAGCACAAAAACGCCCCATGCGCCTGCATCCCACCATACTTGAATCGGACGGCAAGCCCGCATTCGTTGTCTTGCCCTATTCGGAGTATCTCGCCTTGACGGGTGCACCGGCAGCCATTGCCCGCCGGCCGCCGCGCATTCCCGCAGACGGTACGATTCCACATGAGGTCGTCACGCTCATGACCAGCAACGGCTGGAGCATCGTGCGCGCCTGGCGCGAATATCTGGGGATAACCCAAGTCGACATGGCGGCGCGCCTGGGCATACGTCAGCCCAGCTATGCGGCAATGGAATCCGCGAATGCGAACCCCAGGCGCAGCACCCGTGAGCGCCTCGCGACCGCCTTGGGGGTGCATTTCGACCAGATCGACGTGTAAACGCAAGGCGGCCTAGCAGCCCTGCCCTCAACTCATATACACGCCGCCATTGATCGCATAGTTAGCCCCCGTCACGAACGCCGCCTCATCCGACGCCAGCCAGGCGCACAGCCCCGCCAGATCCTTGGCGGTACCCAGCCGGCCCACCGGCACGCTTTCGACGATACGGTCCAGCAGGGCCGGCGGAAAGGCCTTCACGGTGTCGTCGGCGATGAAGCCCGGCGACGCCAGGTTGACGGTCACGCCGCGCGCCGCGACTTCCTGCGCCAGCGAACGGGTGAAGCCGATCACCGCGCCCTTGGCGGTGGCGTAGTTGATCTGTCCGATCTGGCCTTTCTCCGCGGCCACGGAGCCGATGTTGATGATGCGGCCCCAGCCGCGGTCGGCCATGCTGTCGACGACCTGCTTGGTGGTGTTGAACAGCGTGTCCAGATTGCTGCGCAGCACCGCCGACCAGTCCGCCTGGCTCATCTGGCGAAAGCGCATGTCCAGCATGGCGCCGGCATTGTTCACCAGCACGTCGATCTCGCCGACCTCGCGCCGCACCTTGGCGAAGGCCGCCTCGGTCGAGGCCCAATCGGTGGCGTCGCCCTCGGAGGCGACGAAATCGTAGCCCAGGGATTTCTGTTCCTTCAGCCAGTGGTCCTTGCGCGAGGAGCGCGGCCCGCAGCCTGCCACCACGCGATGTCCCGCGTTGTGCAGCGCCTGGCAGATCGCGGTGCCCGTGTGGCCCATACCGCTGGTGACGTAAGCAATGCGCAAAGCCATGTACTTCCCCTTTTGAAAAGACGGTATCGCGCCGCCGCTCAGCCCATCTGGCCGACCAGCGGGAACAGGCCGAACGCCAGCGCCGCGGCCAGCATCACCAGGCAGACCATCGTGGCCCACTTGAGCGAATAGCGCTGGTGGTCGCCGAAGTCCACGCCGGCCAGGCCGACCAGCAGGTAGGTCGACGGCACCAGCGGGCTCAGCAGGTGCACGGGCTGGCCGATCAACGAGGCGCGCGCCATCTCGACCGGCGAAATGCCGTAACCCTGGGCCGCTTCGCTCAGGATCGGCAGCACGCCGAAGTAGAAGGCGTCGTTGGACATGAAGAAGGTAAAGGGCAGGCTCACCAGCGCGGTAATGCCCGCCAGGTACGGACCCATGGCGTCCGGGATCACCGCCAGCAGGCTGCGCGACATGGCCTCGACCATGCCCGTGCCAGACAGGATGCCGGTGAAGATCCCGGCCGCGAAAATCAGCGACACCACCGACAGCACATTGCCCGCGTGCTGCGCAACGCGGCGGCGCTGTTCGGCCAGGTCCGGATAGTTGATGACCAGCGCAATGGCGAAGGCGATCATGAACAGCACCGGCAGCGGCAGCACGCCCATCACCAGGCTCACCATCAGCGCCAGCGTCAATCCGGCGTTCACCCACAGCAGCTTGGGGCGGCGCAGGTCCTGGTCGACCTCGATCTCGGGCAGGTTCTTGGGGCCGTCCTCGTCATAGCCGGCGTGCAGCGAAGCGCCGTCCGGCAGCGACAGCACGCCCAGGCGGCGGCGTTCGCGCAGGCCCAGGCAGAACGCCAGGATCAGGATGGCGACAATGGCCACGCCCATCACCGGCACCAGCGGCACGAAGATGTCGCCCGCGTCCACGTGCAAGGCGCTTGCGGCGCGCGCCGTCGGGCCGCCCCAGGGCGTCAGGTTCATGACGCCGCTGGCCAGCATCGCCAGACAGGTCATGGACAGCGCGTTCATCTTCAGGCGGCGATACAGCGGCAGCATCGACGCCACCACGATCATGTAGGTGGTCGAACCGTCGCCGTCCAGCGAGATCACCAGCGCCAGCACGGTCGTGCCCACCACGATCTTCAGCGGATCGCCCTTCACCGCGCGCAGGATGCGGCCGACGATGGGGTCGAACAGGCCGGCGTCGATCATGACCCCGAAGTAGAGAATGGCGAACATCAGCATCACGCCGGTGGGCGCAATCTTGCGGATGCCGTCCAGCATCATCTTGTCGATGCCGGAGCCGAACCCGCCCAGCAGGGCGAAAATAATGGGGACAAGGATCAGCGCCACCAACGGCGACAGGCGCTTGGTCATGATCAGCGTCATGAACGTGATCACCATGCCGAAGCCAAGCAGGGTCAGAAGCATGAGGGTTATCTCCGGCTAGTCGTTGTTATGTGTAAGCGCGCCTCCGGCTGGGGAAGCGCGACCGCAAGACTAGAAATAAAAGCTGTCGGCAACCTGTCGTTTTTTTGAACGCGAGTGCGGTGTGAGGCCGCCCCAAGGCGGAAGGCGCCCCTCGGGGGCAGCAAGCGAGCGCAGCGAGTGCGGCGTGGGGGTCCATCCCTTCCGCCGCCGGGCCGCCCCAAGGCGGAAGGCGCCCCCTCGGGGGGCAGCAAGCGAGCGCAGCGAGTGCGGCGTGGGGGTCCACATCCCCCTCATGCGACAATCGCCCCTATGCGCATATTGGTGATCGAAGACGACGCGGACCTGGCCGACGCACTCGTGCGCCGGCTGCGCCGTCTCGGCCATGCGGTCGACTGCCAGAACGACGGCCTCAGCGCTGACGGCGTGCTGCAATACGAAACCTTCGACCTCGTCATCCTGGACATCGGCCTGCCCCGCATGTCGGGCTTCGACATCCTGCACCGCCTGCGCGACCGCGGCAGCAAGACGCCCGTGCTGGCGCTGACCGCCCGCATCGACATCGAAGACCGCGTCCACGCCCTGGATACCGGCGCCGACGACTACCTGGCCAAGCCCTTCGATTTCCGCGAACTGGAAGCCCGTTGCCGCGCCCTGCTGCGCCGTCCCAGCGCCCAGGCCGCCGGCGTGCTGCGCTTTGGCGAACTCATCATCGACAGCGCCGCGCGCCAGGTCACGCTGGCCGGCCAGCGCATCGAACTGCCCAAGCGTGAATACAGCCTGCTGGAAATCCTGCTGGCCGGCATGAACCGCGCCGTCAGCAAGACCGAAATCGCCAACAAGCTGTTCGCGTTCGACGACGACGCCGCGCCCAACGCCATCGAGGTCTATATCGCCCGGCTGCGCCGCAAGCTCGAAGGTTCGCCGCTGCGCATCGAAACGCAGCGCGGCACCGGCTACCTCCTGACCGCCACCGATGACCACGACAGCTCCGCCGCGTCCGGCCCCGGCCGGGAGTGAATCCGCCAGGCCCGCCGCCGCGCAGGGCCGCATCTCGATCAAGCGCCGCCTGCTGGCCATGCTGCTGGCGCTGTTCGTCGCCGCCCTGGCCACGCTCTACCTGCTGGTGCGCGGCTACGCCAATCAGACTGCCGACACCACCTACGACCAGTTGCTGCGTGCCTCGGTGCTGTCCATCGCCGACAGCCTGCAGCTGGTGCAGGGCGAGTGGCGCATGGATATGCCCTACGCCTCGCTGGCGCTGCTGGAACAGGCGCCGCGCGACCGCGTGTTCTATCGCGTCGGCGACGCCGGCGGCGCGCTGATTTCCGGCTACGCGAATCTGCCCGCGCCGCCCGGCCGCGGCAACGACGGCTCTGCTTATTCGCCCCGGCTGTACGACGCCAGCTACCAGGGCGAACCGGTGCGCATCGCCTGGATGGAACGCAAGATCGCCGGTCCCCGCAATGCCGAGACCGCCCTCATCCAGGTCGCGCAGACCCGCGAAGCGCGCAACGCGCTGGCGGCGGGCATCTTGTGGCAAGGCACGCTGGCGCTGATCGGCTTTACCGCCGCGGCGCTTGCGCTGGCCTACTGGGGCCTGCTGCGGTCGCTGTCGCCCATCCGCCGCATCGAACGCGAACTGGCTGTCCGCAACGCGTCGGACCTGCATCCCATCGCCGCTCCCGTGCCCGAGGAACTCGACACGCTGGTGCACTCGCTTGACGGCTTCATGGCGCGCCTGTCGGAAAACCTCGACACCCTGCGCCTCTTCATCGCCGAGGCCGCCCATCAGCTGCGCACGCCGCTGGCCGCGCTGCACGCGCAGATGGAAGTGGCGTTGGACGAGGAGGACCCCGCCGAACAACGTCGCAGCCTGCTGGCCGTGCTGCGCAACGCCGAGAAACTCTCGCGCCTGGTGAACCAGCTGCTGAGCGACGCCAGCGTCATCCACCGCAGCAACGTGCGCCAGTTCCAGCCGGTGGACCTGGCCGAGCTGCTGCGCCAGGCGGTGTATGACACGGTCCCGCAAGCCGATCCCCAACCCGATGTGCGCCTGCATCTGCCCGTTACGGCGCCCGGCAGTCCCCCCACCGTGCTGGGCGACAGCCTGATGCTGCGCGAAGCCTTCAAGAACCTCATCGACAACGCCCTGCGCCACGGCGCCACGGAAGAGGGCCACATCGACGTGCGGCTGGAGCCGCAGGACGCAGGCTGGCGCATATCCGTATCCGACCAGGGTCCAGGCATTCCCCCGGCGCTGGCCAACGCCGCCTTCGAGCGCTTCGTGCGCGGCCCCAACCCGCGCGCGCCCGGCGCCGGGCTGGGCCTGTCCATCATCAAGCGCGTGGTCGACATCCATCAGGGCCGGCTGGCCCTGAGCAACCGCGTGGGCGGCGGCCTGGACGCCGTGGTCACGCTGCCGCCCCGACCCCATGAAGCTTGATCTCCTGAAACCCCTGCGCCTGCTGGCGGCGCTGGCCGCGCTGCTGCCCTTTGCTGCCGGCAACGCCGCGGAAACCAGCGCCGGCGGCCTGACGCTGGGACCCGCCGACAGCAGGAACGTATTGGTCGTGCATGCCTCCAACAGCGTGCAGGTGTTCCGCGGCGTGCTGGAAGACTTCAGCAGGCTCAACCCCGGCCTGCGCCTGGAGTACACCGAGCTGTCCACGCAGGAGCTGTATGCCGGGACGGTCTCCCGCGCCACGCCGGCGGCCACCACCCGGTCCGGGCCCGACATCGTCATCAGCAGCGCCATGGACCTGCAGACCAAGCTGGTCAACGACGGCTACGCGCAACCCCACATCTCGCCGGAGACCCGCGCCCTGCCGGCCTGGGCCAACTGGCGCGACGAGGTCTTCAGCATCGGCACCGATCCCATCGTCATGGTCTACAACACCCGCAAGCTCGCGCCCGCGCGGGCGCCGCGCACCCGGCGCGAACTGCTGTCCCTGCTGCAGGCGCCGGACCAGCCCCTGGCCGGCGCCATCTCCACCTACGATGTCGAGGGCAGCGGCATCGGCTACCTGGCGGCCACGCAGGACACGCGGCTGGACAGCATGGCCGGCGCGCTGCTGGCCGAACTGGGCCGCAACCGCGTCGCCGTGCATGCGTCCACCGAAGACGCGCTGGACAAGCTCGAACGCGGCGAGATAACGCTGGCCTACAACCTGCTGGAGTCCTATACCCGGCATCGCATCGACCAGGGCGCGCCGCTGGCCATCGTCTATCCGCAGGACTACACGCTGATGCTGTCGCGTTCCGCCATCATCCCCAAGCAGGCGTCGCGGGCGGATCTGGGCGCGATGTTCCTGGACTATCTGCTGTCGCCGCGGGGCCAGGAAATGGTCGCGCGGCAATCGGGCATGCGGCCGGTGGGCGCTTCGGCCAACCCGGAAGCGGGCGTGCGGCCGGTTGGACTGGGCGTAGGGCTGCTGGTGTATCTGGATGCGCTCAAGAAGCGGCATTTCCTGGATCTGTGGCGCGCGGCGATCCGTCCGCCCGGCGGCGGCGCGCAACCCTGACGCCGCCAGGCGGCGCATACTGGTAAGAATGCCCCGGTACGTCGATACCACCTCCGGATCCGGCCCCTCTTGTCCGGACGGAGCGCCTATTTTTTTCATCCGCCCCGGGATTTTGCGAGGATAATTTCCTTGTGGCAGCGCCGCCGACAATCCAGGCAGGCCAACCTCCCCCACGCCGGCAAACCATGGCCGCGCAGCGCTCCCCCGATCTGGCCGGAGCCACCTCTACAACGATCTGTGATGCGTGACAGCGTTTGCGTCTGAACCAGAGTTGGAGGCACGAAATGGCTGAACACCAGATTGCCGTCCGGCGCGCGATCGAAGCCCTGGACCGTCTGGCGGATCCCGATCCGCCCTGGCGCGACATCCTGCTGACCGCCCGCGACATGGTGGGCGCGGACAGCGGCACCTTGATCGTCTTCGATGCCCGTCACAAGCTGCTGGACCTGTCCACCGTAAGCTTTCCCGAAGCCGCCGCCACGGACTACCGCAACCACTACTACAGCTGCGACATCGTCGAACAGGACTCGCGGCTGCTGCCCGTAGGCACTTGGCTGGATACCGCCAGCATGTGCGGCCACAAGCAGCTGCAGTGTTCCGAGTTCTACACGGACTTCATGCTCAAGCACCGCATGGCGCAAGTCCTGTGCCTGGTGATCGAATCCAGCGCCAAGCTGCGCGCCGCCATCGCCTTTCAACGCTCGACCGTGGACGACAAGGCCAGCGAACGGCTCCAGTCCGGCGACATCGCCCAGTACTTCCGCCTGCTGAAGAACCGGTTGGCCCAGCGCGAAAAGATGCTCGCCATCGGCTGGACAGCCATCGATAGCGCGCTCTCGGACGTGGGCGAGGCCGTGCTGCTGGTCAGCCGCGACGCGATGGTGAACATGAAGTCTGCCCTGGCCACGCGCTATCTGGACGACGGCCACGGCTGGAACGTGCGCGGCGGCAAGCTGCGCCATCCCGACGCCAAGATACAGGCCTTGTTCGACGCGTATTGCCAGGCGGTCGCGCGCGACGGCAAGGCGCGGTCGCTGGCGGCCGCCGCCGGATGGGGCGAATTGACCTGGATCGACATCAGCGCGGCCCCGCAAGCGCTGAGCCTGATCGGCAACCGCATGCTGCTGGTGCGCATGCGCAGAAAGAGCGCCTTCGCCCAACCCGACGTCGACAGGCTGGAAGCCGTGTTCGCCATCACGCACGCGGAAGCCGCGGTGCTGGCCGGACTTGCGATGGGACATAGCGTGGAGGAAGTCGCCACGCTGCGCCATGCCTCGGTGCTGACCGTGCGTAAACAGGTCGCATCCCTGCTCAACAAGATGGAATGCAACCGCCAGTCCGAACTGGTCAGGCTCGCCTCGCTGCTGTGAGCGTGCGCCGCCGGCACGACGTACCCAATATTGAGTATGTGGCGCCTACTCGCACCGTCCTACGATGAGCACGAAGGCATGAGGCCCGGACGTCCTCTCCGGCCCGAGTCGTAAACCTGGCAGCGCAAAGGCGCCAGGTGCGTGTCCGCGCCCGCCGCGGGCCGGGCCGGCCTGCCCAAGAAGAACATCAATGCGCCAATCCGGTAGCGCAGCTGTCCCTGCCCCGGGCTGCATTGCCGCAAGCCCCCATGGACACCGGTTTCCAATGCTGCGGTCACTCACGTCATCAGGAGCATTTCATGAAAACTGCCCTAACCGTCCGCGCCATGATCCCCGTCGTCCTGGCGGCCTGCGCCCTGCTCTCCGGCCCCGTCGTCGCGCAAACGGCCGTCGCCCCCACCACCGCTGCGCCCCCGTCGGACGTCCAACTCAGCCGCGATCAGGTCGAACGCGACCTGGCAGCCTGGAAGCAATCCGGCGTTGAAAGAAACTGGGACAGCGACAGCACCCCGGACATCAACAGCCCCGAATACGTCGCCGCCTACAGGAAGTATGTGGACACGGTCAGGCCGGCAAACTCCCCACAGATGCAGCAGCCGCAGGGCCAGAGCAAGTGGTGATGCGCCGCTATCCTGCCCGCGAGGGCGCACCGCCGCGCTCGCTGCCTGGCGAGCGGCCATAGTGCGCGCGGTACGCCCGATTGAATGTGGAAACTTCCTCGAATCCCCAGCTGGCGGCGATGTCCGCGATGGAGCGGCCAGGCTGGGTTTCGATGGCCTGGCGGCATTTCTCCAGCCGGCACTGCCGCACGTGGGCGCTAAAGCTCAAACCATGCTCGGCCATGATCTTGAACAGATAGCTGCGGGAGATGCCTAGTTCCTCGCTGGCCGAGACCGGCGTCAGGCCAGGGTCGGCCAGACGGCGCTGCACCAGCGCCAGAATGCGGTCCAGGACTTCATGGCGCACCCGTTCGGCGATCTGCGCGCCGGCATCCGCCCCTTCGAGCTGGGTCCGCGACAGCAGTTCGCCGCAATGCCTGACCATCAGCGCCTGCACCTGCTGCAACTCGTTTGCCGGCAATTCGCTGACCAGGCGCATGTAGCTGGCCAGCACCCGCCCCGCCCCTGAACTTCCGTCCAGCACCGGCGTGGCCAGCCGTCCGCGGCGGCCCAGTTGCGGCCGCAGGAGGCCTTCCGGGATTTCGATGCAGAACATGCGGAAATCGGTGCGGAAGTCGACTTCCCAGGGCGACGCGCAATCCACCACATAAACGTCGCCGGCCTGCGCGCGCATGGCGCTTCCGTCCTGCGAGACCAGAGCCTCGCCCGCACACAGCAAATTGGCGAAGAACGGAGATTGCGTGCGGGCCGAGAGACCGGCTGCGGACAGCCTGACCACATGGGACTGGGCAGTAATGGTCGAGCCGTGCAGATCCGGCAGCAACAGGCCGTCGATCTGGCCGCGAAAGCTGCGCGCGGCGTCGCGCTCGGGTTCGAGCGGCACGTAGGCATCGCAGATCGCATCGCGCCAATACGCGAACTGATCCTGCGGCGCTATGACATCGGTGGTGTGGTGGTAGGCCTGCGCGCTCATCTTGAGTACCGGATCATGCCGACGGGGCCGCCATCTTCTAGGGGATGGACGCTTTGCGCCACTGCCGTGGACGCTACGCGCTGGCAGGGCGAAGACTACCGGCCGATTATACGCACAGACCTATACCGCCGGACGCCGATCCAGGCCCCATCAGGAGACAAGAGATGTCCACGCCCGAACCGCTCGACGAGCGGATCGCAGCCTTTGAACGCGACGGCTTCGTGGTGCTGCCCGGGATCATCCCTCCCGAGCAGGTCAGCCAGCTGCAGGAAGCCCTGATCCGGATCGAGGCCGAGCATAACCTCGGTTATGCCCAGACCTCGTTCGAAGGCCGCAAGACGGTGCGCATCAACAACCTGCTGGTCTACGATCCGCGCTTCTGGGACGTGCCGCTGCAGCCCGACGTGCTGGGCCTGGCCGAACGCCTGCTGGACCGTGAGCTGCTGCTGTCGTCGCTGTGCTCGCTGACGCTGGCGCCAGGACAAGGCGCCCAGCCGTTGCACGAAGACACTCAGCAGCTGGCCATGCCGCGCCCGCGCCCGCCGCTGGCGGTCAACGCCATCTGGGCCTTGAGCGATTTCACGGCCGAGAACGGCGCCACCCACATCGTGCCGGGCAGTCATCGCTACGATTCGTCGCCGCCCTATGGCGCGCAGGATATAGACACGGTGCAAGCCACCATGAAGGCAGGCAGCGTCATGCTGTTCGACAGCGCACTGTGGCACAAGGGCGGCGCCAACAACAGCAATGCGCGCCGCTACGCCCTGTCGTGCTACTACTGCGCCGGCTGGATGCGGCAACAGGAAAACCTGCAACTCGGCATTCCGGCCGAGGTGGCGCGAAGCTTTCCGCGCCGCCTGCAGGAATTGTGCGGCTACAGCATCTACAAGGGGCAGTACGGCCACATCGACAACGCCGACCCCATTACCCTGTTGGGCGGGGCAGGCCGGCCCACGGTATGGCAGGCCAGCGACGCCAAGGCCGCCCGCAAGGCCGCCGAGCGCAAGACATGAACTCCCCCGCCCTGCCCGCCGTCCCGGACTCGGTGATCCATCTGCTGCGCGACGCCGCCCGCGAAACGCCCGATCTGCCCGCGCTGTTCTTCGAAGGCGTACGCCTGAACTACGCGCAATACGCCGGCCTGGCCGGCGCATTGGCGCGCCGCCTGGGCGAGCGCGTGCGGCCCGGCGACCGGGTGGCGCTGCTGATGCAGAACTCGCTGGACCTGGCCGTCGCCACCTTTGCCGTGCACGCGCTGCGCGCGCAGGCCGTACCGTTGAATCCCGGCTACCGCGAACGCGAACTGGCCTACATGCTGCACGACGCCGCGCCTTGCATGCTGCTGCACGACGACAGCGTAAAGCTGGACCTGCACGCCCTGTGTCCCGGCCTGGATGCCGGCGCCATACTCCGTATAGGCAACGGCGCCGGCCTGCTGGAGATGCTGCCGCAGGCCTGCGCCCTGCCCGAAGACCTGCCCCGGCACGAAGACCTGGCCACGCTGCAATACACCGGCGGCACCACCGGACGCCCCAAGGGTGTGAACATCCTGCACCGGCAGATCGCCTACAACATCGCGCAGCGCGAAGCCTGGCTGCCGACGCGGCGCGAATCGGAGGTAGTGCTCTGCGTAATGCCGCTATTCCACGTGTCGGCGGTCGCCATGTCGCTCTACCTCAGCCTGCATGCCCGGGGCGAACTGGTGGTGATGCGGCGCTTCGATGCCGCCCGCACGATAGACGCCATCGCCGCCCATCGCGTCACGCTGCTGCCGGGCGCGCCTGCCATCTTCCACGACTTGCTGCTGAACCCCGCTCTCAGTCCAGAACGCATGGCCAGCCTGCGCGCCTGCTTCTCCGGCGCGGCGCCGCTGCCGCGCGAAACCCTGGCGCGCTTCGAGCAGCGCGCGGGGTGTCCCATCTACGAAGGCTACGGCATGAGCGAAGCCGGCCCTTGTCTGGCGTTCAACCCCATGCACCGCCCGTGCAAGCCAGGTTCCGTGGGTCTGCCGGTTCCGGGCGGCGAGCTGCAGGTGGTGGATCTGGACCATGGCGACCGGCCTCTGCCGCCCGGCCAGCCCGGCGAGATCCGCGTGCGAGGTCCGCACGTGATGGCCGGTTACCGCCAGCCCGCGCAGGCGCTGCGCGCGGGCTGGTTCTACACCGGCGACGTCGCGGTCCTGGATGACGAAGGCTATCTCCACCTGCAAGGCAGGCGGCACGACTGCATCAACGTGGGTGGTTTCAAGGTCTATCCGCTGGAAGTGGAGCAGGTGCTGCTGTCGCGCCCCGAGGTCGGCGAAGCTGCCGCCTTCGGCGTGGCCGACGAGCGGCTGGGACAGGTGGTGCACGCATGGGTCACGCCCGCGCCGGGCCAGCGCCTGGACCCCGACGCCCTGCAAGCCCATTGCGCCGCACATCTGGCCGGCTACAAAGTGCCGCGCCGCATAGGCGCGGCGGAAGCCCTGCCGCGCACCAGCATCGGCAAGCTCGCACGCGGCGCACTGGCCCCCGTGGCCGCGCCCGGTCCGATTTCGCAGTGACATTCAACACAAGGGGAGGAACATGAAGCAACTCGATCTGCAGGCGCTGCAACGCCAGCTCGCCGAAGAAGGTTACGCCGTCATTGAAAACGTGCTGGACGCCGCGCAACTGGAACAGGCGCGCGAGCGCGTCGCCAGCCTGATGGCCGCCGAACGCGCCGATCCGTTCCCGCTGGACGACGAACGGCACGAAGACGATGACGACATCCTGGCCTACTATAAGCGCCACTACACGGTGAGCGACATGGAAGCGCAGCGCATGGTGGCGCGCGTGCACCAGTACCGCCGCGACAACGAAAACACGCGCTGGCCGGTACCCATCAACAAAGTGTCGAAGAACTTCCTGCACTTGCCCACCCTGTTCGACGACGACAAGTCGCAACGCGTCTGGAACCTGCTGAACAAGGCGCCCGACATGATCCCGCTGATCGAGCACCCGGTGGTGCTGCCGATGGTGCGCAGCGTAATGGGCCAGGACTGCAACCTGCACGACTTCCAGGCCACCAGCATCGGCCCCGGCACGGGCGGCGGCGCCTGGCACGTGGACGCGCCGCTGGGCCAGATCGCCGAGCCGCTGCCGGAGTTTCCGCTGACGCTGCAGAACGTCTGGATGCTGGACGACTTCACCGCCGACAACGGCGCCACGCGCGTCATGCCGCGCAGCCACAAGCTGCGCAAGTCGCCGCCCTGGGGCAGCGGCCCGCTGGACGGCGAGGTCACGCTGACCGCGCCCGCCGGCTCGGTCGCCATCTGGCTGTCCAATACCTGGCACCGCTCCGGCCCGAACCATACCGACCGCGAGCGCCGCGCCATACTCTGCAACTACAACGTGTCCTGGCTGCGCGGCTTCGCCGACTTCACCAGCACCCTGCCCGCAGGCGTCGCGGCCGCGTTGTCCCACGATGCGCGCTATCTGCTGGGCTACGGCGCACGCGCGCCGTTGACGCGCTGACATGGGCGCCGCGACCTCGCCCCAGGCGCCAGCAACCGCGCCCCCGGCCATCCACGGCTACTGCGATCCCGCCTTCGAACCGGTACGCGCCGCGTTCGCGCGCAACTTCCAGGACGGCGGCGAGCTGGGCGCGTCCGTCGCCATCGAGGTCGACGGCAATCCGGTGGTCGACCTGTGGGCCGGATGGGCCGACACGGACCACAGCCGGCCCTGGCAACGCAACACCGTCTGTATCGTGTTCTCCAACACCAAGCCAGCCACGGCGCTCTGCGCCCACATGCTGGCCGAAGCCGGCGAACTGGACCTGGACGCGCCTGTCATCCGCTACTGGCCCGAATACGCCGCAGCGGGCAAGGCCGGCACCACCCCGCGCATGCTGCTCAACCACACCGCAGGCTTGCCCGCGCTGCGTGAACCCTTGCCCGCGGACGCCGCCTTCGACTGGGAAGGCATGGCTGGCCGGCTGGCCGCCGCCGCGCCTTTCTGGACCCCGGGCGAACGGGTGGCTTACCACGGCCTGACCTACGGCTGGCTGGTCGGCGAATTGGTGCGCAGGCTGGGCGGCTGCATGCCGGGCGAGTTTTTCCGCCGCCATATCGCGCAGCCGCTGGACCTGGACTTCTGGATAGGCCTGCCGGCAACCGAGGAAGCGCGGGTAGCGCCCATCGTGCCGCCGCCGGCGCCGCAAGCGCCGTTCAGTCCCTTCGAACAGTCACTGAAGGATGAGCCCGCAAGCCCCACCGCGCTATACGCCAAGAATACCGGCGGCTGGCGCCCTTCCGGCTTCAACAGCCGCGCGGGCCGTGCAGCCGGGCTGTGCGCGGCGGGCGGAATCGGCAATGCGCGCAGTCTGGCCCGCCTGTACGGCACGCTGGCGCTGGGCGGCGCGCGCGGCGGCGTGCGCCTGCTGCGCGAGGACACGCTGGCCGCGGCCACCGCCCTGTCGGCGCGCACGGACGACGACGCCTGCCTGCGCGTGCCTACGCGCTACGCCAGCGGCTTCATGCGCCAGATGGACAACCGTGCACAGGGCCTGGACAGCGCCTGCTTCGGCAGCGAGGCCTACGGCCACACGGGCGCCGGCGGATCGTTGGCTTTCGCCTGGCCGCAGCGCCGGCTTTCCTTTGCCTACACCATGAACCGCATGGGCCGCACCGTGCTGCTCGATGAACGCGCGCACCGCCTGGTGCGCGCGACGCACGCGGCTCTGGGCGCGGGGCCGCCAGACTGACGCCAACGCGGCACACACTAATCACAAAAAATACTGGAGACAAATTCTCATGAGCACGAGCTTTCCCTATCGCCCCTCCGTCCTGCGGCATCTCTTCGCCGCCGCCGGCGCCACCCTGCTGGTCCACGGCGCCGCCATGGCCGCCGACCCGGTGAAGATCGGCTATCTGATTCCGCTATCGGGCAGCGCCACAGCCTCCATCGGCAAGGATATGTCGCGCGCCACGCATCTGGCCGTCAAGCACATCAACGACGCCGGCGGCATCAAGGCGCTGGGCGGGGCGCAATTGCAACTGGTCGAAGTGGACACCCGGGGCGACGCCAAGGTCGCCATGACCGAGGTCGAACGCCTGATTACCCGCGAGAAGACCCCGGTGCTGCTGGGCGCGTTCCAAAGCGGCGTGACCTTCCCCGCCACGGCCGTCGCGGAAAAGAATCGGGTGCCGTGGGTAGTGGACCTGGCTGCCAAGGCCGACATCACCGAGCGCGGCTTCAAGTACGTATTCCGTCCCACGCAGATCCCGGCATCGGGCAATGCCGAGAGCATGGCCGACTTCATTCAATACGCGGGCAAGACCACCGGCAAGCCAGCCAAGACCGTCGCCATGGTCTATGAGAACACCGATTGGGGCCAGGACATGGCCAACACGCTGCGCGCCAAGTTCAAGGCAGCCGGCATCGATCTGGTGCTGGACGAGGGATACCCGCCCAACTCGCCCGACCTGCGTCCGCTGGTGCTGAAGATCAAGGGCAAGAAGCCTGATGTCGTCACCGTAACCTCCTATGGCGCCGACGCGGTGCAACTGCACAAGCTGCTGGCGCAAATGCGGGTCGGCTCGACCTACGTCGGCAGCGCGGCCGGCCAGATCGACAGCACCTTCATTCCGCTGGTCGGCAAGGAAATCGCCGGCAATGTCTACACCACCAACGGCTGGGCCGGCTACGAGTCGTCCATCACCACGCCGTTCGCCCAGAAGTTCTGGGACGATTTCGTCGCCGCCTACAAGGTCGATCCCAACGAACTGTCGGTCAGCGCCTACGCCGCGGTCTGGGTCATCAAGGACGCGCTGGAGCGCGCCGGCCGCGCCGATCCCGAGGCCATCCGCGACGCCCTGGCCCAGACCAGGATGCAAGGCACTGACCTGAACAAGCTGGTGGGCTATGACATCGTGATCGACGCCAAGGGCCAGAACCCCGAGAAGCGCTACGTCATGCAGCAGATCACGCCCGACGGCCAGTACCGCACCGTGTGGCCGGAAAACCTGGCTTCCAAGTCCTACAAGATGGTCTGGCCCGCCGCCCAGCCCTGACCGACCCGGCGCCGCCGCGCCACGCCCCGCGCGTGGCGCTGGCGCCCCGTTATCGCTAGGAGCTTCCCCTTGACCAATACCCTACTCCAGGCGCTGTTGGGCGGTATCGCCAGCGGTGCCGTCTACGGCCTGATCGCGCTAGGCCTCAGCCTGCAGTTCGGCGTCATGAAGATCATCAATTTCGCCCACGGCGCCTTTCTGATGATGTCCATGTACGTCTGCTTCGCGCTCACCAGCCATTTCGGCCTGCACCCGCTGGCCGCCATGCCGCTCACGGCGGCGGCGCTGTTCGTCGTCGGCTATGCCTGCCAGCGCTGGCTGCTCGACGGCATCTACCGCAAGGAAAACTCGCGCGAGCCGATCGGCGTACTGATCTTCACCACCGGCCTGTGGATCTTCCTGGACAACGCCTTTCTGGCGCTGGCCGGTCCCGACAGCCGCACCATCGACGCGCCCTGGGCCAACGAGGTCTGGATGCCCGGCGACCTGATCTTTACCTATCCGCAGATCGCCGGCCTGTTCTTCGCCTGCCTGATCACGGCAGCCCTGGTGCTGTTCCTGCGTCACACGCGCACCGGCCGCGCCATCCGCGCCACCGGTCAGGACCGCGAAGCCGCCAGCGTGTTGGGCATAGACAGCGCCCGCGTCTACCGGCTGTCGTTCGCCATCGGCCTGCTGGTGCTGGGCGCGGCCGGCGCGCTGCTGCTGCCGCTCTATCCGGTCAACCCCTTCGTCGGCGACATCTTCGGCCTGCGCGCCTTCGTCATCGTCGTGCTGGGCGGCATCGGTTCGGTGGCCGGCGCGTTCTGGGGCGGCATCCTGGTCGGCGTGCTGGAATCGGTCGGCAGCCAGCTGATTCCCATCACTTACGCCGAGGCGCTCATCTTCCTGCTGTTTCTCGCCACCATGTATTTCCGGCCCAGCGGGCTGTTCGGCGTGGAGAACGAATAATGGCCAAGACCACAAAGACTTCGGCCGCCGGCATCGCCGCGCTGGGCCTGTTGGCGCTGCTGCCGCTGGCCAGCGGCAACCAATACCTGCTGTCGGTAGGCGCCATGACGCTGCTGTACGCCTATCTGGCGCTGTCGTGGAACATCCTGGGCGGCATTGCCGGCCAGCTCTCGCTGGGCCATGCCGCGTACTTCGGGCTGGGCGCCTATACCTCGACCTGGCTGTTCGTGAACCTGGGCATCAGCCCCTGGCTAGGCATGTGGGCCGGCGCCGCCGTGGCCATGGGAGCGGCGCTGATCGTGGGGTTGTCCTGCCTGCAATTGCGCGGCGCCTACTTCGCGCTGGCCACGATCGCCTCATGCATGGTGCTCAAGACCCTGGTGGAAAACGCCGATACCCTGCTGGGCGGGCCGCGCGGCATGGAGGTTACTTTGCTGCGCGACGCGCCGCTGTACTTCCAGCATACCGGCAAGGCCTATTACTACATTGTGGCGCTGGCCTTTACCATCGCCGCGTTGCTGATCAACCGCCACGTGCTGCGCAGCCGTTTCGGCTACTGCCTGACGGCCGTGCGCAACGACCAGGACGCGGCAATGGCGCTGGGCGTGCCCGTGCGCCGCTACAAGCTCACCGCGGCCATGCTGAGCGCGGCCATGACGGCACTGGGCGGCACCTTCTATGCACAGTTCGTGCTCTACATCAGCCCGGACAAGGTGTTCGGCGCCAATCTCAGCGTCGTCATTGCCGTGGTCTGCATCATCGGCGGACGCGGCACGCTCTGGGGGCCGGTGCTGGGCGCGCTGCTGTTGTTGCCTGGCGAAGAACTGGCGCGCTCGCTGACCGGGGGCATGGTGGGAGCCGACATGATGCTGTATGGCCTCTTGCTGATGATCGTTATCCGCTGGGAGCCGCGAGGACTGATGGCGATACTGTCCCGCCGCGCCAAAGCGCCTGTGCGCGCCGCCGGCGCGCCTGCCAAGGCGGCCGGCCCCGCAATGGGAGGCACGCGATGAACCTGCTCGAATTCCATAATGTCAGCCGAAATTTCGGCGGCGTACGAGCCTCCGACGAGGTCAGCTTCGCCGTCGGCGCCGACGAGATCGTCGGCCTGATCGGTCCCAACGGCGCCGGCAAGACCACGCTATTCGCCATGGCCTCCGGCTTCGTGCCACCCAGCAGCGGCGACATCCGCTTCAACGGCGCCCGCATCAACGGCCAGGACCCGGCGCGCATCTGCGCCGCTGGACTCGCACGCACGTTCCAGATCGTGAAGCCATTCGGCGACATGACGGTGCTGGAGAACGCCATGATCGGCGCCTTCCTGCGCCACCGCGCGCCAGCCCAGGCCGAGGAAATCGCCCAAGCCGTGCTGGCCCGCGTCGGCCTGGCCGGACGCGAGCACCAAATCGCACGCACCCTCACCCTGTCGGGCCGCAAGCGCCTGGAAGTCGCAAAGGCCCTGGCTACCCAGCCTCGTCTGCTACTGCTGGACGAAGTGATGGCGGGCCTGACGCCGGTGGAGACCGAGGAAATGGTGGCGCTGATCCTGTCGTTGCGCGGCGACGGCATCAGCGTCCTGGTGATCGAACACAATATGAAAGCCATCATGCAACTATCCGACCGCATCGTCGTCATCCAGCAGGGGCGCAAGATCGCCGACGGTCTGCCGCAGCAGGTCGCCCGCGATCCGCAGGTGGTGCGCGCCTATCTCGGGGAGGCCGCCTGATGCTCGAAATCCGCCAATTGGACGCCGGCTACGGCGACGTACAGGTGCTGCGCGGCGTGGACCTGCACGTGGGCGAAGGCGAGATCGTCAGCCTGGTTGGCGCCAACGGCGCCGGCAAGAGCACGCTGATCCGCACCGTCATGGGCTCCCTGCCCGCGCTGGCCGGCGAGGTCCGCTTCCTGGGCGAGCGCATCAGCGGCCTGCCCGCGCACCTGGTGGCGCGCCTGGGCATGGCCCAGGTCATGGAAGGCCGCCGCCTGTTCGGCCACATGGACGTCGAGGACAATCTGCTGGTCGGCGCCGACGTGTTGCGCGACAAGCGCCGCAGCCGCGACAACCTGGACTGGGTCTATCAACTGTTCCCGCGCCTGCGAGAACGCCGCCGCCAGCTCGCCCGCTCGTTCAGCGGCGGCGAGCAGCAGATGCTGGCCATCGGCCGCGCGCTGATGACCTCGCCCAAGCTCCTGCTGCTGGACGAGCCGTCCATCGGACTGGCACCCATCATGGTCAAGGACATCTTCGACAAGCTGCCGCTCATCAACGCGCGCGGCATCACCATTCTGCTGGTGGAGCAGGACGTGCACCGCTCGCTCAGCATGGCCGCGCGCGGCTATGTGCTGGAACACGGCGAGATCGTCATGTCGGGGCCCGGCGCCGAACTTCTGGCCGATGAAGGGCTGCGCCGCGCCTATCTGGGGGTGTGACCACGGGACGGCGCGCGGCTCAGAACGTCACTTTGACCGAGGGCGCGCTGCGCCGCGCCTCGCCGTGGAACACGGCCTCGATGTTGTTGCCATCCGGATCCAGTACGAAGGCGCCGTAATACCCCGGGTGGTAGTCCCGGAAACCCGGCGCGCCGTTGTCCTTGCCGCCATGGGCCAGCGCCGCCTTGTAGAAGGCATCGACCATGGCCTGGTCCTGCGCCTGGAACGCAAGATGATGGCGTCCGGTCAGTTGCCCCGCCGCGGCCTTGCTGTCGGGCGTGGACACGAACAGTTCGTCGGCCCAGAAATAGCCGTCGCCCGTGCCGCCCATCGGTACCTTCAACGCATCGAAAACCGCTTGATAAAACCGCTGGCTGGCCGCCAGGTCCCGCACCACCAGCTGGATGTGGTCGATCAGCCGGCCGCGATGGATTTCATTGGTCTGCATGTGGCGCTCCTGTTGGATGGGGAGCCTTTGACTATACCTTTCGGCATGCGGCCCCGTCCGCGCCGGCTCAAGCCAGGTACGAAGCCACCTCTTCACGCGTGAGATAGCGCGTGAATGTCATGGACGGCTGCTGCGCCTCGTGCATGGCGCCGTTGAACCCGGACCAATTGCGTTTCATGCCTTCGTCCGTTTCCAGCGCGATCAGCACGCGCCTGCCGTGGCGTGAGGCGTTGTGGCGCAGCGCCGCCTCGCCCCACGCGTAGCGCATGGCGTCGATCAGCGCGCCATTGGCATAGGCGTCGGCCTGCAGCCATTGGAAATCAGCGGTATCGCCGTCCTGATCCGGTTCGCGCGGCGCGATCTCGCGCTTCACGCCCAGCGCCTGCGCATGCTCGCCGATGATGATCTGCAGCAACGTGAATGCGTGGAAGTTGTTGTTCACGGCATGCGCCCTGGCAATGAAGCCTGTCATGGAAGCCGGCAGCAGCACCACCAGTTCATCCTCGTAACCCAGCTGCGAGGCCAGCCACAGATAATGCAGATTCTCGAAGGGCAGGCTGTCGTTGCTGGTGGCCATGGGATGCAGCAGCGCCATCAATTCCGCGTCGGACACCAGGGCGGCGTGATTGCGGCGATCGCGCAGGACCATGGTCATCATCGGCAGCACCAGCAGGTCCGCCGCCTGGTGCAAGGCCTCCACCTCCCAGCGCCGGTCTTCGGGTACGTCGGCCATGCGCGACCTGGCGTCCTGCCAGGCCTGTCGGTCGGCCTCCTCCACCTCATCGTCGTCATCCTCGACCTCCTGCGCGCAATACGGACTCAGGGTGCGCAGCCACTGCCGCAGCAAGTCTTGCAGGACGGCAAAGAGTATTGCCGGATCGGCGCCATCCTCCACCAGCGAGCCGCACATCAAGGCCAACGCGGCGGCGCGACCGGGGTGCAGCGTCGGCAGCAGGTCGGCGCAGATCCGCAGACTGGCGTCGGCCTGCCCAGGTTCGCGGGCCCTGGCAAGAAAGGCGCTGACCTCGGGGCGCTGGAAGAACTGATCCAGCGGGTCCAGATCGTCGGCAGTGGTGACGGGAGTACGAAGCGCGGCGGCGAATGTCGTGTCGGAAGCAGTCATGGAGATGAGCGAACATGAAAGCGGCGGTGGACGCCGCGCGGCAGCCCGGAGTTTACTGAAGCTGCGCCGGACGCGTCTGCAGCAAGCTTTCAAGACGGGGCGAAACACCCCGTCGCCAGAATCCGGAAGATAGTGATCGCATGTGCATCGAGCGCCAGGTATTGATTTTTCCCCGCGACCTGCGACAATGAAATCACGCATTTCATCTTGGCCGACAGTCCGTTCCTGGTCCCTGACCATCACCGCGCTCCGCAAGGCGCGATCAAAGGAGCCCACGATGCCGCCCATAATCCTCCCGGCATTCGCGTAGCGAGCCGACCCTCTCCTCACAAGACGCAGTCCAGCCGCGAACGTTCCGCCACGGCCGCATATCGCCCTGCGGACGGACGCGCCCGCGCTGCAGCAGCAAGCCATACATGGGCTCGCCCAAGCGAACACGGCCCGATAACGGATTGCGATTAACTTTCGCCGCCGGCTGCCGTTAAAGAAGTGAAGACAGACATAGCCATCCCCTCCGTTTCCAGTCGCAAGGAGTTGCTGTCATGTCCAAGCTCCAATATCGCCTTTCCCTGCTTTTGCTGTGTGCGTCCAGCGTCCTGCCCGCAGCCCACGCCGCGGATGGAACCATCTATTTCCACGGGGCCATCGTCGAGGCGGCATCATGCACGCCGCAGATTCAACCCAAACGGGTCGCCGTGCGCGTGGAATGCGACGCTGAACGCGCCCGCGCCGCCGGCAAGCCGGCCTACCGCTACGGGGTAAACGCCAGCCGCGTGCAGGTCGACGTGCAACCCGTGTCCCTCAAGGCGCGACAGACCGGGCAGAAAGATGCCCAGGGCTACATCATCACCCTCGCCTACTTGTAGTCGCAAGTACGCACGATCCGGCGGCCCGCGCGCCGCTGGATTGCGTAGCCCCCCGTGGCGCGCGGCAAACCGGGATAGACAGGACGCATCAAGCGGCGTTCAAGGCCTTGGCCAGCACCGTGAATATCCGCTCGTCCGTGGACTGCGCAACGTTGAACCGCAGGAAATCCCCAGCTGCCAGCGACTGGCTGAACGCATTCCCCGGCGCCACCAACACCCCTTCCTTCAGGCACAGGCGGGCCACGGTAGCCGCGTCCTTGCCTTCGGGCAGGCGGCACCACAGAAACATGCCCGCCCGGGGCGTCAACCAGGGCTTGATGCCCAGCTTCTGCAGCTTGGCGGCGGTCTTGTCCATCTGCTGCGCCAGACGCAGCCGGGTCAACTCCATATGCCGACGGTAGCCGCTGCCCGTCAAGGTTCTGAAAATGACGTCGGCCGCCAGCCGGCTGCTGCCAAAAGTCGTGGCGACTTTCAGGTCGGTCAGGCTTTCCACCCAGTCGGACCGCACCGCGATGTAGCCGCAGCGCACCGACGCCGACACCGTCTTCGAGAAGCTGCCGATATGTATGACCCGCGACAGCCCATCGAACGCGGCCAGCCGCGGCGCGGGCGTGTTCTCGAAATCCGCGAAGATATCGTCTTCGACGATCACCAGCTCGGAATCGTCCGCCAGCTTCAACAGACGGTGCGCAACCAGGGGCGACAAGGTCGCCCCCGTCGGATTGTGTATGCCGGAGTTCGTGATGTAGAGCCGCGGGGAATGCTCGCGCAGCGCCGCTTCGAACGCTCCGAGGTCCGGCCCGTTCGGCGTGTACGGCACTCCCACCGCCTTGACGCGATGCGCCTTCAGCAGCGCATGGAAGTTGAAATAGCAGGGATCGTCCACCAGCACCGTGTCCCCAGGCTCCAGCAGGAAGCGCAGGATCAGGTCGATGGACTGCGTTCCCGAATCGGTCAGCATGATCTGCTCGGGCCCGGCCTCTATCCCCATGCCCGCCATGCGCCGCGCCAATAACTGCCTCAAAGGCGCATGGCCCAACGGCGTTCCATACTCGGTCAGTTCCGCGGTTTCGGCCCGCGCCATGCCGCGCATGGCGCGCCGCAACCCGTCTTCATACATCCAGCTGACCGGCAGCCATCCGCAACCCGGCCGCAAGCTGTCCGCGTCCGCCGCCAGCGACTGGCGCGAAACCCACAGCGGATCGACCTCCCGGTCCAGCTTTGGTCCCATCTCGGTCAGCGTCAGCGGTGCCACCTGCCCGGCCACATAAAAGCCGGAGCCGGGACGCGACACCAGCACGCCCTCGGCCGCCAGCCGCTCGTAGGCTTCCACCACCGTGGACACCGACACGTCCAGCGTCTTGGCCTGCACTCTTACCGAAGGCAGCCGGGCGCCAGGCAAGGCCGTGCGCGCCGCAATCCGCCCCTGGATCTCGCCCATAACCTGCTTGATTAGGGTGCCGCCACGCGCCATGGAAATCTCCGCCGTACTGGCTTTTTATACATAACAGTTCCTTGAAATTGTACTGGATTGTGCGTGGACTAAGGACAACTGCCGTGCTGTACTGAAGCCCGCTATCAAGGAGCTTCAGATGCAAAAGGCCACCAGCGGCTGGGTGAACGGTTTTATCGGTGTGGTGATCTTCGCGGGCTCCTTGCCCGCCACCCGGGTCGCCGTGGCGGACCTGGATCCCATTTTCCTGACCTGCGCGCGCGCCGCCATCGCGGGCCTCTTGGGCCTGGCCCTGTTGGTTCTGCTGCGCCAACGCCGGCCGTCCCTGTCCGACCTCCCCTCCCTGGCGCTGACCGCGCTGGGCGTGGTGGTCGGCTTCCCCCTGCTGACGGCGCTGGCCCTGCAGCACGTCACCTCGGCCCACTCCATCGTCTTCCTGGGACTGCTGCCTCTCAGCACCGCGATCTTCGCAGTGATACGCGGCGGCGAACGCCCACGACCGCCGTTCTGGATGTTCTCCATCGTCGGCGCCGCCTGCGTCGCGGGCTACGCCGCCTGGGGCGGCCTGCAAGCCTCGCCCACCGGCGACCTGCTCATGCTCGCCTCCATCATCGTCTGCGGCCTGGGCTACGCCGAAGGCGCCAAGCTCTCCCGCAAGCTGGGCGGCTGGCAGGTCATCAGCTGGGCGCTGGTACTGTCCCTGCCCCTCATGCTGCCCATCGCGCTACTGACCATGCCGGCCACGTTCGAACACGTTGGCGCGCCGGCGTGGATAGGTCTCGCCTACGTGTCGCTGTTCAGCATGCTCATCGGGTTCGTGTTCTGGTACCGCGGGCTGGCGCAGGGCGGGATTGCGGCGGTGGGGCAGTTGCAGCTGTTCCAGCCGTTCATGGGGCTGGGATTGGCTGCCGTGCTGCTGCATGAGCAGGTCAGCTGGACGATGCTGGTCGTGACGCTGGCGGCGGTGATTTGCGTGGCGGGCGCCAAGCGGTATGCGTAGCACGTGGCGCGCAAGCGCCACCCAAGCCCTATCAGTGAAGCTGGTCTGAACCCTGGGGCTGCAATTCCGCCAAGGCATTCCAATCGGGATCCTTGTACATGCGCAGTTGTATGGGATAGACCGGATGCCCCGCCAGGCATGCATTGAACGCATCCAGAAAGGCTTCGACGTCCCGCGTGTAGTAACGCCATTCTTTGTGGTGATTCCCGGTCAGGCAAGCCACCTGCACCCCGATATCGGAGTTCTCAAAGCCTTTTTCGATAGCCTCTTCAAAGCTATTGTGGCTCTGCTTGTCTTCGTCACTGGGCATGCCGGACTCGGTGCCCTGGTACGGCCAGGAGATGATGACCAGGTTTTCATTGATCTGACGGTCAGGCGCCGATGGCAGCCCGGTGCGAAAACGAACGATGACCGTCAAGCCCTCGATCTGCGCTTCACCCACTGCCCACAGATCGCCTGGAAAAATACTGCTCATTAAATCAATTCCTGTGTAGACGCCGAACCCGGGAGGTTCAGCGCTTGTTACTGAGAAAACCTTGCGCGCGCGACCCAGCGCTACAACTGCATATGCTCAATGCGGTCCCGCCCATTTTTCTTGGCCGCATATAGCTGCTGGTCGACGGCTTCGATGAAGCCAGCGCGGTCTATCTTCCCGTCTGGCACCACCGTTCCGGCGCCAATGCTGACGGTGACGCGCCTGCCATGCGGTGACAGCGCGTGCACGATAGCCTTTTTCTGGAGCAAGCGCTGGCAGCGCTCAGCGACTTTTCGCGCCACCTCGGCGTCGGCTTCCGGCAGCAGCACGACAAACTCTTCGCCCCCGTAGCGCGCAACCAGATCGCGAGGCCCATCCAGCGCCAGACTCAAGGTCTGGGCGATATCCACCAAACATTGGTCCCCCTGGGTGTGGCCATACAGATCGTTGTACTGCTTGAAGAAATCAACGTCGAACAACAGCATGGACAGCGGCTGACGTTCGCTGCGCGCGCGCTCCCACTCCAATTCGAAACCACTATCGAAGCGACGCCGGTTGGCAATGTTCGTCAAACCGTCCTTGAAGGACAGCGCCTCCAATTCCTTCTGCAAGGTCAGCAGCTTTTCCTCGGTCTTCTTGCGTTCGGTGATGTCGAACATGAAACCGATCAGCGCTTCGACCTCGCCCCTGTCGTTGCGCACCACGTGCACAACGTCGCGGATCCACACGTAGCCGTTTTCCTTGGTCAGCGCCCGGTAGTCCGCCTCGTGGTCGACGCCGGCCTGGGATTGGGTGACGCAAAAATTCACCACATAGTCCCGATCCTCCGGGTGCATGCGCATGGCCCAGTCCTCCACGCTCACCCAGCTGTCGGCCTTCCAGCCCAACAACGTTTCAATCTGCGGGCCGATATAGGCGAACTGCTTCGTGGCCCAATCGATCTTCCAGGGAATTGCCTTGGTCGACTCAAGCAAGGTCCTATACACCGCGTTGTCATCAAGAAGCGGGCTTTCGCTCGACATACCCTATCCATCCTCGATCCAAATGAACGGGTCACTGTAGCCTGAATCCATCAGCTGCGGCGGGGTGCTCGGTGAGCGCCAAAAGAAGCGAGCCATGAATCGGCCGCGTTCGGCGGCCGCTTCCGGGATCCCTCAAGGCGCCAACACCTCGATAATCCGGCTCCCGATGTACTCCGCATGGGTCTCGAGCGCAAAATGCCCGGTATCCAGCAGCTCGACCTGCGCGTCCGGATTGTCCCGCTTGAACGCCTCGGCGCCAGGCGGAATGAAGAACGGATCGTGGCGCCCCCAGATCGCCAGCGTCGGGATCTTCGCCGCGCGGAAAAAGGCCTGGAAATCCGGATACCGCTTCAGGTTGTTGGCGTAGTCCAGGAACAGATCGAGCTGGATTTCCTTGTTGCCCGGCCGCTCGAGCAAGGCGGCATCGAGCGTGTAGCTTTCCGGAGCCACGTCGTCCGGATTGGCGACGCCATGCACGTACTGCCACTTTGTACCCTCTAGGTTCAGCACGGCATCCGCGATGACCTGGCGGTTGGCGGCGGTTGGCTCCGCCCAATAAGCGCGGACCGGCGCCCAGGCATCGCCCAGGCCTTCGAGATAGGCATTGCCGTTCTGCGAAACCAGGCCGGTGACCCGCTCGGGGTGGGCTAGCGCCAGGCGCAGCCCGACCGGTGCACCATAGTCGAAAACATACATCGCATAGCGCTTGAGGCCCAGCGCATCGACGAATGCGCCGAGCGACGCGGCCAGGTCGTCAAACGTATAGCGGTAACCGCGCTCCTCGGGCACTTCCGTGAAGCCGAAGCCGGGCAGGTCCGGCGCGATCACTTGAAAGCGCGTGGCCAGAATCGGGATCAGGTTGCGGAATTGATGCGAGGAACTGGGAAAACCGTGCAGTAGCAGCAGCACGGGCGCATCGGGATTGCCCGCTGCGCGATAGAAAAAATTCAGGCCGTCGGCTTGCACGCGACGCGTTTGGATCGGGCTTTCAGGGGTACTGGACATGACGGTCTCCGTAGTCAGGAACTGGATCAGCAGCCGAATTCCGGCAGGCTGTGCGAGCCATTCTTGCTCCTTTCAAGTAACCCGTCAAACTAATATTTAACGGTTACTTAAATAGTTCAAAGCTATGACACGGAGAGGTTCGTTCAAAAAAAATCCGGCCAGGGCGGCCGGATGAATGGGCAAGCAAGCGCTCAGGAAGCCGCGTCCTGGGCTTCCCTTTGGCGAAAGGCCGCCACCTTGTGGCGGTTGCCGCAAAGCGACATGCTGCACCACCTGCGGCGATGAGATCGCGTGCGGTCGTAGAACCAGAGGGAACAGAGCGGGCTTTCGCATTTGCGCACCAGCTCGAAGTCCCCGTGCACGAGCAAGTCCGCAGCCGCCTCCGCGGCGGGAAGCAGCCATTGGTCAGGCGTGGCCGCTTCGTACCGACGGGCCAGGCTGGGCGCGCCCGCCACCACGGTAACCTCGAGATGGCTGCCGCCGGCGGCGAGCGCCCGGTTGAGCGCGCTGAGCTTGAGCGGCAATCCGGCCTTTCTCTGGGCAACCAACGCACGCACCGTCTCGCGCAATGTCCGCGCGGATTCGAGCAGGCCCTTGGGCGTCTTGCGCTGGGCGGGCGCAAAGCCCAAGGCGTCCAGCCAGGACCGCACATCGTCGTCCGATTGCAGGCGGTCGCGAGGGCCGTCGTCGGACTGCTCGACGGTGTTGATCAGGTCTAACGCCGCATGATCGCCCAGCAGGCGGAATTCGGGCGTGGGGGTAGTGGCGGTCATAACGTTCTCCGTCTTGAATGTAACCACTTAGTTTGCGACTATCAAGTTACGGAAGAATCGTGCGGCGCGCGGCGTCACGCTTTCGCGGACTACAATCGCGCTCGGCAATCCCGAGTCCCCACATGAGAGAGAAAGCATGCAAATCGCCATTGCCTCCGACCACGCCGGCTACGAGCTCAAGGAAAAGCTGAAGAAGGCCTTCGAAAACGTGGATTGGCTGGACCTCGGAACCCACAGCGAAGACTCGGTCGACTACCCCGCTTTTGGCTTTGCCATGGGGCGGGCAATCACGGACGGAAAGGTCCGGAAGGGCGTCGTGATTTGCGGCTCGGGCATAGGCATTTCGATTGCCGTCAATCGTTTCCCCGCCGCAAGAGCCGCCTTGTGCACGAATGCCACCATGGCGCGCCTGAGCCGTCAGCACAATGATGCGAACGTGTTGGCGCTTGGAAGCAGAATCATAGGAATCGAGGTGGCGCGCGAATGCGTCAGCGCTTTCCTTGACACGCCCTTCGATGGCTCGCGTCATCAGCGCCGCATCGACATGCTGAGCGAGGCGGGCTGAGCTCCCGACGGCCTGCCGGAACGCCACATGTCCATCATCCCGTTTTCGATCCCGCGGCCAGCCCGCGACCAGACCTGGCGCTTCATGCACAGCCGCCAGCGCTCGCAATTCGCAGGCGCGGATGAACGCATCGTGCTCTACGATGCCCCGCCGCAAGAGGCCGTCCTGGCCTCGATCGAAGACGTGCATCTATGGGCGCCTCAGGGCGACCCGCTGCACGAGCTGCCCGAACTCCTCGCCCGGCTGCCGGCGCTGGCGCACCTGTCCATCGGCCCCGGCGCGGTCGCGGGCAGCGTTCTGACCGGATTGCGCGCAGACATGCTCCCAGCCAGCCTGCGCCATCTTTCCATCCATCCCGAACCCGGCACGTACGCCTGGAAAGCCGGCCCGCTGCCCAGGCTGGAGGCGCTGACAGTAGACGCAACGTTGCGGTTCGAGCCGGAAGACTTTCCGGCATTGATTTCCTTGTCCATGGTTCCGGACCGGCGCGGCATGCTGCTGGACCGCGCCTTGAGCCTGCCGCTCAAGGAGCTGAACCTTTGGAACGTGCCGTTCGATTCGTCGATATTCGATCGCATCGCGGGACTGCCGCTGTTGGCGCTGGGCTTGCTGGCGGGCCGTGGCTTGAAGACGCTGTCCGGCATCGAGCAACTGACAGGATTGCGCTCCTTGCGCCTGAAGAACCTGGGTGCGCTGGAGAAGATAGGTCCGATCAGCGCCCTTGAAAGCCTGGAACGGCTGGACATTCAGTACTGCAAGCGGATTGCGGACATCGGCGTGCTGGATACGCTGACCCGATTGCAGGAGCTGACGCTGGTCGGCTGCGGCGATGTGGGATTGGGCGAGTTGGCGCAAACCTTGAACGCGCGCTTGCGGCGCGCGAACATCGCGGCAACGCGATAACCAAGACAAGCCTGATGAGCAACTTGCACGAACGTTTCCTGAGCTTGCTTGCCGCGCGCGGCTGGACGGTACACCGCGCGACGCCCGTGGCTACACCGGCTGACTCCTCGGAACACGCGGCGTTCCTGTCCTTGTACACGCAGCTGAGCAGCGCGGACGACACGCGCTGGTTCCTGAGCGCGGCCGACTATGCCGGAACCGCCGACAGCGCCTTTGGGCGGGACGCCTTTCGCGACATCAGCCTCGAAGCCGCCATCAGCGACGCCGACCGGCACGCCGTCGAGGCATTCTGGGCGCGCCATGTGCCGATCTTCATGAGCGTGGACGGCGATTATGAATTTCTCGCGATCGACCTGATCTCGGGGCGGGTCGTGCACGGCGTCGAGCCGGAGTTCGAGGCAGTCAGCGAGGTGGCCAGCAGTCTTGGCGACCTGTTCGAGCAGATGCTTGCGGATGACGAGGCGGCTGCGCTATTGGGCTGATGGTTCCGGTATAGTCAGCCGACGCTATCCCTTTGGATCCCAGGCTCCTCGATGTTTCGCTCACCGTCCCGTATGCACCGCAACGTCCGCAGCGCGATTGCGCTGGCAGTCCTGTCTCTTTTAGCCGCCCAGGCCCACGCCGCGCCCCGCACCGTCTACACCGGAACACTGCAAGGCGCCGGCGACATCGTGCTGGAGCTGGACACCGAAGCAGCGGCCGACGGCACCTTGACCGGCCGCTACTTCTACGCCAGGCACGGCGTGGACATCCCGCTGCGCGGCACGGCCAAGGAGCTCTTCGAACCGAAGCCCCGCCAGGAAGGCAAGCCGGCGGATCAGGCCGCAAGCTGGCAAGGCACGCGCGATGCCACCGGCTACCGCGGCCTCTGGACTGACGCCGGCAGCGGCAAGCAGCTACGCTTCGACCTGAAGCAGGTTGCGCAATACGACACGGAGCAGCTGGAAAAGGACCGCAAGCAGGCCCGCGCCAGCCAGGTCAATCTTGGCGACGTCGACGTCCAGGCAGGCATCACCGCCGCCCGCGCGCCCTACGAGACGCTGAAGCTGGCCGGACACGCCCAGCCGGTCGGCAAGGAGATCGGTGACGGCGCGGTGGCCTATCGCATGTGGCGCGATCCGCGCACCAAGTTCACCTACCCGCGGCTCAGCCGCCATCCCGATGCGCAGGTCCTGCAGCGCACGAACTATCTGCTCGAACAACGCCATTGGCAGAAGAGCCTGGGCGCGCTGGCTTGCATGGCCTCGGCCTACACCAGCGGCAATCCGGGCGCCGGCACGCTGGGCGGATTCGATGAAGAGGCCGTGCACGTCACCTGGCTGTCGCGCGCGCTGATGACGGTGACCGAATCGGGCAGCCTGGACTGCGGCGGCGCGCATCCCTACAACCATTTCGAACCCTACACCTACGATCTGCTGCGCGGCGAATACCTGGACTGGAATCGCGTGTTCGACGCGTATGTGCCGGGCAAGCGCAGCTTCGGCGGGGAAAAGAGTCCCGCCCTGCTCGCGCTGATGCAACAGGCGGTCAAGTCGGGCACCGCCGCCCAACAGTCCGGGGATCGGCCCAATCTGGAAGACTGCGCGGACCTCTGGCCCGACTATCTGGCGCTGGGCGTGCAAGCGCCCGGCGCGCTGAGCCTGTCCGTGTCCGGAGTCGGGCACGCGTCGGGCGCTTGCCTGGGCACCCATGCCAGCGTGCCGTTCAAGGCCTTGACGCCTTATCTGAAGCCGGACGGGCGGGCGTATCTGGTCAACAACTGACGGAGCGCACGGGCTTGCCGTGCGCGAAAAGCCATGCGGTCGAAAGCGGCCGGCGCCGCCTGGAATCACGGGTCAAGGGCCGCACCGGCGCGGCTGAGTCCCCTGGCGTGTTCCTGGAAGCCGCGCAACGCCTCCGCGGGCACCAGCGACCCGCCCGTGGCCCAGATGACGTGCGTGGCTTCGGACATATCCATGCCCTGGACATACGCGCGGCCGGCGGCTGAATCCAACCAGCCCGGACCGGAAACCGCGGCGGCGGCCGATGGTTCGACCTCGACGCCCAGGGTGTCTTTCAGCGCAATCAGGTTCAGGTAGAGCTCGTCATCGGACACGGTGAAGACGCCGCCCAGCTGGGGCTTCATCAGCGCGGCCACCAGCTCGGATGCCTGGCCGACGGCCAGGCCGTCTGCCTCGGTCCGGTTGTCCAGGCCGATGTCGTACACCGACACGGGAGTGTCCGCTCCCGACGCCAACTGCACCAGAAAGCACGGTGAGGCGACGGGCTCGGCGAAGAAGCAATGCACGTGAGTCCCGAACAAAGCCTTCAGGCCATGACTGATGCCACCCGGTGCGCCGCCGACGCCGCAGGGGATATACACGAACAGCGGGTGCGCTGCATCGACCACGCGCCCCGCTTCCACCAATTGCCGCGCCAGTCCGCGCGCCGCCGCGGCATAGCCGAAGAACAGCAGCTCGGATTGCTCGTCGTCGACGAAATGGCTGCGGGGCGCGGCCAGCGCCTGCGCCCGCCCGGCTGCGACGGCCTCGGCGTAGTCGCCGTCGTGTTCCACCACGCGCACGCCGCGTTGGCGCAGCCGGTCCTTCTTCCATTCCTTGGCATCGGCGGACATATGCACCACGGCATCGAATCCCAGCGCGGCGGCCATGACGCCGATGCTCATGCCCAGGTTGCCGGTGCTGCCCACGGTCACGGCATACCGGCTGAACACGGCGCGAGCCCGCGGCGTGGCCAGGATGCGCCTGTCCGTTGACGCATCCTGCAGCAGCCCGTGCTCCTGCGCGATCGTCTCGGCAATGGCCAGCACTTCATGAAATCCGCCGCGCGCCTTGATGGAGCCTGCGACGGGCAGCTCGTCATCGCGCTTGAGGTACCAGCTGCCCGAGGCGCAGCCGCCGCCCAGCGCCTGTTGCAACGGCCCGGCAGCCATCAGCCGGGACTCGATATGCCCATTCGCGGCCGCGAGCTCGGGAAAGAGCGTGGCCAGCAGCGGCGCGCAACGCGCCAGACGGCTTTCCGCCTCGTCGATCAGGGTCAGGGACGGGGCGGATCCTGGCATGGGTCCGCCCCTTTCGGGGTTGAGCCATAGCAAAGGCGTTCTTGATTGAAGATTTTCTAATAGCTGAGGATCGAAATTGGCGGTCATCATGAACTTGCAGGTTGATGGTTCAGCGCGAATCGTAGATGCCGCCAGCATGCAAGAATAGCGATCATTTCTACTGCAGCCATTAGCGTGACTTATGCCAGCCCATTTCGACTCGACACTGCTGGGCGCCCTGCGCTGTTTTGACATGGCCGGCCGTCATCTCAGCTTTACCAGGGCTGCGGCAGCCATGAACCTCACGCAAAGCGCGGTAAGCCAGCAGATCCGGCAGTTGGAAGACCGCCTGGGCTACCTGCTGTTTTTTCGTCAACAACGCGGCCTGACGTTCACGTCCAAGGGCGAGTCGCTGTACTCGACGGTCAGCCGCGCGCTGGGCGACATCCAACAAGAGATCGAGCGGCTGGGCTTGCCGGCGTCAACGCTGCAGGTCAATTGCCTGCCCTCGTTCGCGCTGCAATGGCTGATGCCGCGCCTGACGGAATTCCATCGCTTGCAGCCGGACATATCGGTGCGGCTGAAGGCGGAGTTCCAGCCGCTGGACCGCAAGCTGATGGAGGAGGAAGACATAGACATCGCCATCCGCTACGACCCGGCGCATTACAGCGATTTGCAGGCGGACGCCTTGCTGGACGAGTATCTGCTGGTGGTCGCAACGCCCGAATACCTTGCGGCCCACCCCAAGTTTCGCGCCGGCAAATCGCTCGATGGCGTCGAGTTCCTGCACGACGCCTCGCCTTGGGCTGGCGCCGCGGAGTTCATCGAATGGCGCACCTGGATGCAAGCGCACCAGCCGGGCTGGGTGCGCCATCTGGACGGGCCGCAGTTCAACCTGGCCAGCCTTGCCATTGGCGCCGCGCTGAATCACCAGGGCGTGGCGATCGGGCGCAGCGCGATGGTCTATGACGAGATCCGCAGCGGGCGGCTGGTCGACGTGTTCGGCAAGCACACGCCCGCGCCGGCGCGCTACGTATTGCTGTCACGCCGGCCTGATGAGCGGCGCACCCGGATCTTTTCCGAGTGGTTGAAATCCGAATGCCGCAGCTTCGACAGCGCGCGGTCCGCCTTGATCGGGGACTCGCGCGGGTAAGGACACGCCGTGAAACCGGCGAGCGACGCCGCCGCGCGACATCAAACCGCCGCGGCGCTCAAATGTTCATAAAGTATCGCCGCGCCTATCCCGATCAGCGCGATACCGCCCAGGATCTCGGCCCGCTTCCCGGCGACGCTGCCCAACACCCGCCCCAGCATCACGCCTATCGTCACCATCAAGGTAGTCGCCAGGCCAATGGCAATGGCCGCCACCACGATGTTCACGTCCACGAACGCCAACCCCACGCCGACCGCCATGGCGTCGATGCTGGTGGCCAGGCCCGTTGCCGCCAGCAGCCAGAAGGAATGGCGGGTGACGGGCGCGGCGTCCTCCTCCTCTTCCTTGAGGCCGTTGCGTATCATCAGCAAACCCAGAATACAGAGCATCGCGAACGCGATCCAATGATCCCAGGCAACCACGTACTTGGCCGCGACCGAGCCCAGTCCCCAACCTATCACCGGCGTGATGGCTTCGATCACGCCGAAGATCAGCCCTGTGCGCAGGGCTTCCGGGAATCGGGGTTTGTATAGCGCGGCGCCTTTGCTGATGGCCGCGGCGAACGCGTCCGTGGACATGGCGAACGCGAGAACGATGATGGCGATGGGATTCATTGGAGTCGTGATCCTGCTGGGCGGAAACGGCACGGATCTCCCGCGCCGCCCGGCGTCGCGCGAAAAATCCGTGGTCTCGCCAAGCATGGATGCCGCTTGCGCCATGGCCGAGGAAGCCAAGAATGTTGACGCAAGCCCCTGCGGACCGGACCTTGGCTGGCCGGGCTGCAAGGAGGCTACTCCCCAAAGAGTAAGGGCAGTCTAGCAGAGCCTGCCGATCCGTGTGTTACACCACTAGTCCTTGTGGATTCCCAGCTCCACGCGAACGCCTGTCTGGCGATGCTGCCATCGCCCCGGCGGGAATGATCAGGACACGCACATGACCCAATCCGAATACATCGCCGAACTGCTGCGCATCCTGCGCGCCCACGACGCCGCGGCGCGCGCCACTCTGACGGCGCTGATCGCCGCCCTGCCGCCCAAGGCGCGCGAGATCCATTTCGTGGTGTTCCCCGATCAGGACGGCGAAGGTACGTTTTCGGTGGTGGCCAGCCTGGAAGGCCCGGACCTGTTCGTGCTCAACAAGGCCATCGAAGGCCACCGCTACCTGTTCGACGTGCGCCACACGGAAGACGGCATCGAACCCGAAGTGCCGCTGTTCGCGTCGGACGAAGCCGGTTTCAACGTACAGGACGTCATCGTCGATACCGCGATGCAATGGGTGGCGGAACTGTGGGAAACCAGCGGCCACGGCCATTCGCCGCTGCCGGGGCTGGTGTACGGGGAGGAAGGCTACGGAACGCTGGAACCGCTCGCACTACCGGCGTAGCGCCGCGGCATGGGCCGCGCACTCACCAGGCCACGTGGAACATCGCCTTCGCCAGCACCACGATCAGCACCATGTGGCAGAACACGCTGATGTGCATGCGCCTGCTCAATGCGCCGGTCAGGCGCTTGCGGCGCGCGAGCGTCAAGGCGGTCGCGACATGGAGCAGCACGCTCAAGGCCAGCGCGATCTTCAGCGACAGCAGCACGCCGAAGGACGAAGCGAATGGATCGGCGAGCGCGCCGCGGTATTGCCAGGCCAAGCCCAGGCCGGCCAGGTAGAGCACCACGACCGACCACGGCAGCACGGCCCGCACGCGCGGCGCCAGCTGGCTGCCCAGCGCGCGGCGCACGTCGGGCGGCAGGCGCTTGTGCACCGGTTCCAGGAACAGCACCTCGAAGGTGACGGTGCCGACGAACAGGAAGGCGGCAAGCAGATGCAGGATGAGCAGCAAGGGGTAGGTGTTCATGGCTGCGAATGGGAATGGCCATCAGTCGGGATTGTCTCATCCGCGCCATGCGCTGCAACATGACAAACATCAAACGCCCCCCGCTCAGAACTTGTAGCTCACCTTCATCCAGACGTTCCTGGGCGTGCCGTAGTTGTAGCCGTTGTAGCCCCCCAGGCCGCTGTAGTAATACTTGTCGGTCAGGTTTTCCACATTGACGGACGCGGACACTTGCCTGTTGAAGTCATAGCGCGCCATCAGGCCAAACAGCGTGACGCCGCCCTGGCTGGCGCGTCCTAGTCCGCCGGCTTCGTCGTAGTAGATGCTGCTCTGGTAGCTGACGTTGCCGCCGATCGTGAGCTTGTTCCACTCGCCCGGCAGCCTGTAGCTGGCAGCCAGGCGGAACAGCCGCTGGGGCGTGCTCGGCAGCAGCAATGCGCCCTCGGCGTCGCGCTTGGCAAAGTAGGTATAGCCGCCCATCAGCTGCAGGCCAGGCGCCACTTCGCCGGACGCGGTCAACTCGAACCCCTTGCTGCGCGCGCCTTTGACGGCGCGGTAGGGAGTGCTCCCGTCCGGCAGCGGCGGGCTGGACGGATCCTCCACCGCAACGTTTTCCTCCTGGGTGCGGAATATCGCGAAGCTTGTGTTCAGCCTGCCGTCCAGATGTTCGCCCTTCAAACCGATTTCATAGTTTTGACCGGTTTGCGGCGGCAACACCACGTTGCTGGCGTCACGCGAGGTGGTGGGTATGAATATCCGGGTGTAGCTGGCGTAAGCCGAATAATCCTTGCTCAGGTCCACGACCACGCCGGCATAGGGCGTGAAGACGCCATTTTCCTTTGCGGTGGGGTTGTGGGTCCAGGTGTTGGCGGGGCCGTTATAGGCCGAAGAGTTTTCTTCGTACCAGGTGGTCCGGGCGCCCAGGATCAGCGACACCGGCTCGGCCACCTTCAGGCGCGCGGAACCGTAGATGGCGGTCTCCTTCGCATCCAGGAAGGTGTCGTAGAAGGTGTAGGGCATGGCGGGCCGCGGCACGTCGCGCAGATCGTAGAGATTCACGCGCCGGCGGTCCCAGCCAGCGGGGTTCGCCGAGTTCAGGTTGAGTTCGCTGGTGTAGCGGTTGTAGCTCAGTCCCAGGACGGCCCGGTGCTCCCTGCCGAATGCCTGGAACGGCCCTTCGGCGTAGATATCGAAGGACTTGTTGGTGGAGCTTGCCGGGTTGTCGCGCAATTCGATGGTGGAAGCGCCGGACGGATCGACGGGCTGATACGCGAGGACGTAGCCCCAGGCGGCCTTTCTTTCGTTTTTCAAGCGGCTGGCGTCCATCTTGACGTGCCAGCCGCTGCCGAAGCGATGGTCCAAGGTCGCGAATATCCGGTCCGTATACATGTCCCATTGGCTCCATGGCGTCACGGGATTGAAGGACCGGGGAAAGTTCGTGCGCGTGCCGTCGCTGTAGAACAGCGGCGCCTGGCCGAAGTTCGCGCCGTCGATGGCGGTCTTCTGGTGCTCGTAGCCGAGGCTGACGGTGGTGCTGGGCAGGATGTCGGCCTCGAGGATGCCGTAGAAGACATCGTCGGACCGCTTCTTGTAGTCAATGAAGCTGTCGCCCGCGGTGCGGGCGGCAACCACCCGGCCGCGCAGCGTGCCGGCGCTGTTCAGCGGGCCGCCCAGGTCGGCTTCGGCGTTGTAGCTGTTCCAGCGGCCGACGCCACCGGTGACGTGTCCGGCGAACTCCGACGTGGGACGCTTGCGCACCAGATTCACCGAACCGCCCGGCTCGCCCACGCCGTTGAGCAGGCCGGCGGCGCCGCGCACGACTTCCACCCGGTCGTAGATGGCGGTGTTGATCATGCCCGCCTCGGCCGACGGCGTCTTGAACGACAGCGTGGGCACGCCGTCGAGCATGGTGTTCAGCGCAAAACCGCGCGAGGTGAATTGCACGCGCTCATCCAGCCGCTCGACGGCGATGCCGGGCGTCTGGCGCATCACCTCGTCCAGCGTGTTCAGATTCTGGTCGTCCATCTGCTGTCGCGTAACGACGCTGATGGATTGCGGGGTTTCACGCAGCGACAGCGGCATGCGGGTGGCGGCGCTTGTTGCCGGCACGGTATAGGAGCCCGTCCCTTCGGAGGGGCCTTCGTCGCCAGCGCCGGTGACGGTCACTGCGGGCAAGGCGGTGACTTCGCCCTGCGGCAATCTGCGCAGCGTGTAGCCGCCATCGGCGCGCCGCGCCGGTTCCAGGCCGCTACCGGCCAGCAACTGGCGCAACCCTTCCTCAAAGCCGAAACTGCCGCGTACCCCAGGCGATTGGAGATCGCGCGTCAGGGCGGGATCGAACGACAGCAGAACGCCGGCCTGGGCAGCGTAGGCCGAAAGCGCCGCGCTGAGCGGCCCGGGCTCGACGGCCACGCTCACCTGCCCCGCCTGGGTCTGCGCCTGGGCGGGCGCTATCAACCCGGCCAGCGGTAGCGCGAATGCGCCTGCCGCGAGCAAGACTGGGAAGGAGACGCTTGCGCGCAACGGGGAAAGCTGACGGGGCATGACATGCACTCCAGATGTTGGTCTTACCCTCGTAGCCAGATAAGACGCGCAAAGTGCTAGTCGCCGTTACAAAATAGTCTCGCCGCGCGGCACCAGCGACACCCAGTAGCGGGTGCGGTAGCGCAGGCCGAGTTGCAGGGTGTCCGCCACCGTGACCAGCACCCGGTCGGGTTCGGCCAGCGGGAAAGCGCCGGAAATGGGCAGATGCGCCACTTCGGGCGCGCAATCGATCCAGCCCGCGCGGTAGCGCTGGAGTTCACGCAGGAATTCATTCAAGGGCATGCCGTCGACCTGCAGCATGCCGCGCTGCCAGGCGGAGGGATCGCCGGTCAGCGCTTGGGCGTCATCGATCTGGCCGCCGCTAAAGCGCAGGCCCATGCCGGCGGGCACGATGCGCGCGGCATCCGCCGAAGCGCCCGGGAGCGCCACGCGCACGGCGCCTTCCAGCACCTGTACCGCCGATACGCCGTCGTCGCGCCTGACCACGAAGCGCGTACCCAACGCGGTGATGCTGCCTTCGCGGGTGCGCACGATGAACGGCCGAGCGTCCTGTTGCGGGTCCGGCGCGGTTTCGATCAGGATTTCGCCGCCGTGCAGCGCGATCAGCCGCTGCTGGGCATCGAACAAGACGTCCATGGCGGTGGCGGCATTGAGCACCACGCGGCTATGGTCCGCCAGCAGCACCTCGCGCCGGGCGCCGACGGCCGTGCGGTATTGGGCCACCCAGCCGCGCCAGGCTTCATCGACCTGCGCGTAGCCGATGGCGCCTCCGGCGCCGATCAGCACCAGCAGCTTGCCCAGCGCGGCGCGGCGGGCGGACGAGCGCGGCCGTCCCAGCACGGGCAGCATGCCCTTGGGCAACGCCTCGAAGCGACGCGTAAGCGCTTCGGTGCGCCGCCAGGCGCGCTCGTGTTCGGGATCGGCCTGGCGCCAGGCTTGCCACGCTTCCCGGTCCGCCTGGCTGGCGCTGCCCGACGTCAGGCGCAGAAACCAGTCCACCGCTCCGTCCAGCGCGCGCGGATCGATGCGCCCTGCCTCTCCGGCGCTCATGGCGCGAACTCCAGGCACTGGCGCAGGGCGCGCGCGATGTACAGCCGCACCGAGCCGACCGACACGCCCAGCGTCTTGGCAATATCCGCATGCGTCAGGCCTTCCAGCTGGCAAAGCAGGAAAGCGCGCCGCACCGGCACGGGCAAGCCGTCCAGCATGGCGTCGATTTCGCACAGGGCTTCCAGCGCCAGGGCGCGCTCCTCGGGCGACGGCGACTGCGCCTGGGGCAGCTGCGCCAGCGTTTCCAGATAGGCGCGTTCGAGGTCCCGGCGCCGCAGATGGTTGACCATGAGACCGTGCGCGATGGTCGCCAGATAGGACCGCGGCTCGCGAATGTCGCCCGGTTCGCGGCGGGCCAACACACGCAGATAGGTGTCATGCACCAGGTCGGCGGCGTCGAAGGCGCATCCCAACTTTTTGCGCAGCCAGCCCTGCAGCCAGCCTTGGTGTTCCTGGTACAGCGTGTGCAGGGGGTGCCGCGGAGAGGGATCGGAGGCGGCCATGAAGACGCACGGTTATAAATGAGAATGACTACAATTTACAACATAGTGCCCTGCACCGGGTGAAATGACTGCGCCCGGCCGCTGAATCCAGGGGCCGGGCGCAATCGGGAAATCCAGAGGGAAGCTGGCGTCTTACTTCTTCGACGCGTCCTGCTCCACCACCATATCCAGCACATACACCTGCTTGGGCGCATCCGCGGGCGGATTCTTCCAGTCGTAGCGCTTCACGCGCAGCACGGTGCGCACGCCGTCCTGGTGCTGGAAGCCTTCGATGGACTGATACAGCGGATGCCACTTGTCCTGGGTGGGCTGCTGCACGCCGGCTTCGTTGTAGCGGCGCTCGCGCACCATCAGGCACTGGTAGTTGGGAATCAGCGGGTGGCTGCACTCGGTCTTCTTCGCGGCGACTTCGAGGAACATGATTTCGCCGGCGCTGCCGTAGAGCGTTTCAGGCGTGGGTTCGCCGACAAACTTAAGCACGCTGCCGTCCTGCGCGACCAGTTCCAGTCCCGGTTCGGAAGCGTGTCCGCTGAGCGTGGCGCGCAGGTCGCCCTTCATGCGCTGGCCGATCTCGGCGTCCAGGCGCATCAGGCTCTGGTCGCAGGCCTTCATGGTCGACGCGAGGTTCGCCACTTGCAGCACGCCGTTCTTGTAGGTGTAGCCGCCGAACTGCGCGTTGCAGCCGCCGCGGATGTTCAAGGCGTCCTGCGTGAACGACAGGCGCAGCTGGTGCTCGACGCCGGCCTGCAGCGCGGCTATCGGCTTGCCCGCCGCGTCGGTGGCGGAAGCCAGGCGCCAGTAGTAGGCGGGCAGGCTCACTTCAGGGCTGGCGGGCGTGGTGGCGGTAGTGGGCATGGAGGACGATCCTTCGCGGGGAGAGGAGGTCGGCGCGCAAGCTTGCAGCAGCGCGGCGCATACGGACGCAAGGAGGATGGTTTTCTTCATGGTTCGTTCCTGTCAGCCGGATGGCACTGATGAAAAACGGGATTCTACGTTCGCGGGATGGACGTTTTGGACGCCCGGTCACCCAGTCCGTTTCAAAATCTTGCCGCAGAGCCGGCCCGAAAAACACCCTCTGAGCAACGCAATCTACGGGTTTTCCCTAAACAAACGTGTATTACTCTTGCCTGCCAACGGATAGCCGCGAGGTCTTCGCTGGCTTACAACTAAATACATAACCCTCAAAATACTGCAAGTATTGCCAATACACCGCGAACTGCGCGCAATACGCAAAATCGTCGCAACGCGAAACTGATCATGCAGGCGCGATCAGCTCACTGGCGTCAATTGGCGGGGTAGGCCGCGCCCGTCAGGCAGGCCCGGGCCCACTCATAGTCGTCATCACTCACGATCTCTCCATCGATCTTGGGCAGCGGCTGGTCGGGATAGGAAAAGTCCGGCTTTTGCGGCTTCATGTTCCATTTTGTCTGGCCCGGGGTATCGGAACACGCCTCGTCCGAGCTGCTGAACGAGCAGGATGCAGCCAACTGCGGTTTGCCGTCCACCACGTTGGCGACATAACGCTTGGTATAAACGCCGCCCGAGGCCCAGTACTCGTCGACCGAGCAGATGCGGTCATTGTTCTGGTAATGCCGCGTCGCGAAGCAACCGTAGTAGGCATGTTCGCCTGGAAAGATGTCGCATGAAGTCGAGTAGCCGGCGTACGCGCCGCCGGTGAATTGCGCCTGGAACTGCCGCTGGCGGACTGCGCTGCCGATGATGTCGGGCAGCGCGGCGCCCTTGTGCGTTTCCTTGAGCTGCGCCGTGCGGCTTTGGATCAAATCGCGAGCGACGCCTGCAACCGTCTTGCCGGCGGGGACCGAGCCCGGATCCTCGATCAGGTCCGTTAGCGCGCGGTCGCGCGCCACAATCCAGCGCTTCTGGCTGTGCGCCAGCATGGCGCGGATATCGCCGTCGGGGGCCTGTTTCAGTATCGCGGCGTAAGCCCGGTTCAACTCGGCGTCCGCCGCCACGGTCTTGCGGTCCGAGCAGATCAGCTTTTCCGCGGCGCTGGCGGCTTTGGCGCAATCGATCGCGTAGGCGGGCGCGGCAAGCGCGCAGAAACCAGCCATGCACAACAAACGGCCTGCGGTGATTCCAGATTTCATGTGACGTTTCTCGTTGAGGATGCCCCTCGCCTTGTCTCGATGCCTGAAGACTGTGTTGTCGTCCATCGCGAGGCGGCGGCAAGGCTGCAATTTTGCACGCGACTTTTTAACAGACTGGAAACAGAGTTCTACCCTCTGCAACGTCCTCGCCGGAATATTCCCCTTCCCTTGCGCGTCTACCGGGTGGCGAGCCGCAGGAAAGACCCCGCGGCGCTCCATGGATCAACCAGCCGATCGCGCCGCTTGTCTCAACCGGCCGCAATCGGCGTAGAACGGAAGTGTCAGCTATGAAGTCGATCAGATCCCTTGCCTGCGGCATTGCCCTGGCTTGCTCCGCCGTCGGCAGCGCCTGGGCCGCTCCGAGCCTGAACGTGTATGGCCCCGGCGGCCCCGCGCCCGCGATGAAGGAAGCCGCCGCTGCGTTCGGCAAGCTGCACGGCATTGATGTCAGCGTCACCGCGGGTCCGACGCCGGCCTGGGCCGACAAGGCCAAACAGGACGCCGACGTGATCTACAGCGGGGCCGAAAACATGATGAGCGGTTTTGCCTCGGCGCTGCCTGACGTGTTCGAGCTGCGCGAAGCCCGCACGCTGTACCTGCGACCCTCCGCCATCCTGGTGCGCCCGGGCAATCCCAAGGCCATCACGGGCTTCAAGGATCTGCTCAAGCCCGGCATCAAGGTCATGGCGGTATCCGGCGCGGGCCAGACTGGACTGTGGGAAGACGTGGCCGGCCGTCTTGGCGACATCGAAACCGTGCGCGCCTTCCGCGCCAACCTCGTGCTGCCGGAGGCCGGCAACAGCGCGCAGGCGCGCACCCAATGGACCGAGGACAAGACCATAGACGCCTGGCTGATCTGGAACATCTGGCAGGTGTCCAACCCCGAACTGGCCAGCGTGGTCGAGGTGGAAGAGCCGTACCGAATCTATCGCGACGCGGGCGCCGTCGTCACCAAGAAAGGGAAAGGCAACGCGCAGGCGCAGGCCTTTGTCGACTTCCTGACCGCGCCCGAAGGTCGGGCGATCTTCAAGAAGTGGGGCTGGAAGACGGATTGAAGGCCGCCAGGAGCCGGACGTAAAAAAACCCGCTATTCCCAGGGAATTGCGGGTTTTCCGATGCGCTCGGACCGGGACGCCCAAGGCGTCCCGAAAACTCAGCCGGCCACGCGGAAGCGCTCGGCGTCGTCCATGAACGCCTTTTCACCGAAGCCGTTTTCGTTGGAGCCGAACGGCATCTGCGCGCGCAGCTTCCAGTACGCCGGGATGTTCCATTCGCGCGCAACGGCGGCGTCGATCAGCGGGTTGTAGTGCTGCAGGCTGGCGCCCACGCCGGCGCTGGCCAGGGTGCTCCAGACCGACAGCTGGGCCATGCCGCCCGCCTGCTCGGACCAGACCGGGAAGTTGTCCGCGTACAGGGCGAATTTTTCCTGCAAGCCCTGCACCACACCCTGGTCTTCATAGAACAGCACGGTGCCCACGCCCGCGGCGAAGCTCTTGAGCTTGGCTTCGGTCTGGGCAAAGCTCTCGGCCGGCGCCACCTTGCGCACTTCTTCGATCGCGATGTTCCAGAGCTTGTCGCTCTCGGCGCCGAACAGGATCACGGCGCGCGAACTTTGCGAATTGAACGACGAGGGGCTGTGCTTGATCGCTTCCTGGATCAGGGAGGTCAGTTCCTCCTTGGAGATCGACAGGTTGCGGCCCAGCGAGTACTGCGTGCGACGCTGCTTGAGGGCGTCCAGATAAGCGTTGCTCATGACGTTGTGGCCTTCCGACGAGTAGATAGAGGAAAATGCATGGCGAATTCTACCGACCGCCAATTGTCCCGAATACGTTTAGGAAGCCAAAAAACACACCATTGCGCGGAACAAACTGTTCCGTCTATCGACCAAATCGGCTCTGCGCAAGGTGACGGACAACCCAATCCAAGGACCCAACGTGCACTACACCCAAGACCCGAATACCCCCGCCGCCGCCGACATCGGCTTTGACGACTTCCTCAAGGTCGACATCCGCATAGGCACCATCCAGTCGGCACAGGCCTTTCCCGAGGCGCGCAAGCCCGCCTACAAGCTGACGATAGATTTCGGGGCCGGCGTGGGCATCCGCAAAAGTTCGGCGCAGATCACCGATCGCTACACGCTGGAACAGCTGGCGGGCAAGCGCGTCATGGCGGTGGTGAACTTTCCGCCGCGCCAGATCGGGCCGATGAAATCCGAAGTGCTGGTGCTGGGTTTCGCCGACGAAGCCGGCGGCATCGTGCTGGCAGTGCCGGACGATCAAGTTCCCAATGGCACGCGCCTGACCTGAATTTCCGAGCCTCGGAGTTTCCTCCATCGGGGCTTTCCCCTATTACTTGTCTGCCGTCAAAAAACTATCGTATTCGAGAATTATCAAATAAGAGAATTCTCGCTTCCGACAAAATGACAGCAGAACCCCTATTCGATTACGCCGTGATCGGCGCCGGCATCGCTGGCGCTTCCGTGGCCTACCGCCTGAGCGCCACGGCCTCGGTGGCCGTGTTGGAACGCGAGGCCCAGCCGGGCTACCACTCCACCGGCCGATCCGCGGCCATGTTCATGGAAACCTACGGCACGGACCAGATCAAGGCGCTCACGCGCGCCAGCCGCGCCTTCTACGAAAATCCGCCGCAGGGCTTCAGCGAGCATCCGCTGCTCAGCCCGCGCGGCGTGCTGTACATCGCCACGCCCGAACAGCAGGACCTGCTGCGCCAGGTCTATGACGACTTCCGCAGCCAATCGCCCAATGTGACGCTGATCGACGCCGAAGCGGCCGTCGAGCGCGTGCCCTGTCTGCGCGCCGACCAGATCTGCGGCGCCATCGAAGAACCGGACGCCCGCGACATCGACGTGCACGCGCTGCACCAGGGCTTTCTGCGCGGCATGGCGCGCCAGGGCGCGGTGCTGCACAACAACGCCGAAGTCGTGTCGGCCGCGCATGCGGACGGCGTCTGGACGCTGACGCTGGCCGATGGCCGCACCCTGCATGCGCGGGCGCTGGTCAACGCCGCCGGCGCCTGGGCTGACCATACCGCGACCCTGTGCGGAGCCTCGCCCGTCGGCCTGCAGCCGTGCCGGCGCACCGCCTTCACGTTCTCCGGCCCGCAGGACGTGGACTTTGCCCATTGGCCCGCGGTGGTCGGGGTCGACGAAAGCTATTACTTCAAGCCCGATGCCGGCCAACTGCTGGGATCGCCGGCCAACGCCGACCCGGTCGCCGCGCATGACGTGGTGCCGGAAGAACTGGACGTGGCCACCGGCATCTACCGCATCGAAACCGCGACCTCGCTCACCATCCGCCGCCCCAAGCACACCTGGGCCGGCCTGCGCTCCTTCGTGCGCGATGGCGATTTCGTGGTCGGCTGGGACGCCGATGCGCCCGCCTTCTTCTGGCTGGCGGCCCAAGGCGGCTATGGTATCCAGACGGCGGCGGCGACTTCTGAGCTGGCTGCCGCACTGCTCACGCACCAGCCTCTGCCCGCCCATCTGCAAGCGCACGGCGTGGACGCCGAAGCCGTGCGTCCCGCGCGATTGCGCTGAACCCTCCCCTTGCCTGCGAGAGTCCACCATGACCACCATTGCCCGCTACCCCAGCCCCCTGCCCCTGCCGTTCTCCCGCGCCACCCAGGCCGGCGGCTTCCTGTTCCTGTCGGGCCAGATCCCGATGGACGCCAACGGCCAGGTCGTGCGCGGCGACATCGCCGCCCAGACCCATGCCGCCATCGAGCGCATCAAGGAAACGCTGGCCCTGGCGGGCGCCACCCTCAAGGACGTGGTGCGCGTGACGGTGTGGCTGTCGGACCTGGAACTCTTCGCGCAGTTCAACGACGCCTACCGCAGCCATTTCTCTTCCGACTTCCCCTCGCGTTCAACGGTCGAGGCCAAGCTGGCCATGGGCGTGGACGTGGAAATCGAGGTGCAGGCCTGGCTGGGCGCGGCGGCCGTGCACGGCGGCTACACGCCGGGCCCCGTGTCCGAAGCCTGAGCCCGCGCCGCGGGCCGGTCCCATTGCTAGCCACCCCCTGGCCCTGGCGCCAGGCGGTGCGGTCTTTTCCCTGCGCTCGCGGCAACGCCGGCGCCCCCATGTGCACATCCTTACGCGGAGCGGCAGCATGAAAATCTTTTCCGGGTCCCTGGCGACCGAGACGAATACCTTCTCTCCCATCCCGACCGGTCTGTCGGCCTATCGGGCGCGCGGCTACTACCCCGCGGGTCAGCATCCGGACCGCATGCAGATGTTTTCGGGGCCGCTGTGGGCCGCGCGCCAGCGCGCCCAGGGCAAGGACTGGACCCTGGTCGAAGGCCTGACCGCCGGCGCCACGCCGGCCGGCATCACCACCCGCCACGCCTACGAAACCCTGCGCGACGAACTGCTGGGCGATCTGAAGCGCGCCGGCCGCGTCGACATCGCCCTGTTCGGCCTGCACGGCGCCATGGTGGCCGACGGCTACGACGACTGCGAAGGCGACCTGCTGCGCCGCGCCCGCGAGATCGTGGGCCCCGACACCGTGATCGGCGCCGAACTGGACCCGCATTGCCACATGACGGCAGACATGGTGGAAAGCGCCGACTTCCTGGTCTGCTTCAAGGAATATCCGCACACTGACATCCTGGAGCGCGCCTACGACCTGGTGGACCTGTGCGTGGCGCGCGCCGAAGGCCGCATCAAACCCACGCGCGCCGTGTACGACTGCGAGATGATCTCCATCATGCACACCAGCCGCGAACCCATGCGCAGCTTCGTGGACCGCCTGCTCGCCATGGAAGGCAAGGAGGGCGTGCTGTCGGTATCCATCGCGCATGGCTTCCCGTGGGGCGACACGCCCGACATGGGTTCCAAGGTGCTGGTCTATACCGACGGCGACCAGGCCCAGGCCAACGCGCTGGCGCGCGCGCTGGGCGAAGAGATCATCGGTTTCCGCGAGCAGCTGGCGCCGCCCTACCCCGGCGCCGACGAAGCGCTGGACCAGGCCCTGGCGTTGAACGACTTTCCGGTGGTGCTGGCCGACTCCGCCGACAACGCGGGCGGCGGCGCGCCCAGCGACGCCACCTTCATCCTGGAACGCGTGCTGGCGCGCGGCATCACCGACGTCGCGACCGGCCCGTTCTGGGACCCGGTGGCCGTGCAGCTCTGTTTCGAGGCGGGCGAAGGCGCGCGCATCCAGCTGCGCATCGGCGGCAAGGTCGCGCCGGTGTCGGGCCAGCCGCTGGACCTGGATTGCGAAATCGTGGCGCTCAAGCGAGACGCCATCATGACCGGGTTGGCCGGCACGCCCGCGCTGCTGGGTGACGTGGCCATCGTGCGCAGCCAGGGCGTGACCATCGCCCTGACCACCAACCGCACCCAGGCCATGGGCACCGACCTGTTCACGCAGTTCGGCGTGGACCTGCAGGCCATGAAGCTCATCATCGTGAAATCGTCGCAGCACTTCTACGCCTCGTATTCGCAGGTCGGCCGCCACGTCATCTACGTGGAAACGCCGGGCGCCATCACCACCGACTACAACGCGCTGCCTTACACCAAGCGCAAATTGCCGAAGTGGCCGTTCAAGGCCTGAGGCTCAACGATCGCCGCCCGAGCAGGGCATGGGAATAACGAAGGGGATAACAATGATCAGACGTTTCAGTTTGCTGGGCGCAGCCGCCCTGCTGGCCATGGGGGCCGCCACCGGCGCGCTGGCGCAGACCAAGACCCTGCGCCTGGTGCCGCACGCGGACCTCAAGACGCTGGACCCGCTGTTCAACACGGCCTACATCACGCGCAACCACGGCTACATGGTGTTCGACACCCTGTTCTCGCAGGACAGCAAGGGGCAGGTCAAGCCGCAGATGGTGGACAGCTGGACCGTGTCCGAAGACGGCAAGAGCTGGAGCTTCACCTTGCGCCCGGGCCTGAAGTTCAACGACGGCACGCCCGTCAAGGCCGAGGACTGCGTGGCGTCGATCCAGCGCTGGGCCAAGAAGGACACGCTGGGCCAGGCCATGATGGCCGCGGGCGCCGAACTCGCGGCGACCGGCGACAACAGCTTCACGCTGACGCTCAAGGAGCCTTTCGGCCTGGTGCTGGACGCCTTGTCCAAGCCTTCCGGCATGCCGCCCTTCATCATGCCCAAGCGCCTGGCCATGACGGACCCGAACACCCAGGTCACGGAAATGGTCGGTTCGGGCCCCTTCCTCTTCAAGCGCGATGAATGGGTGCCGGGCAACAAGGTCGTGTACGCGAAGAACCCGGCCTATGTGCCGCGCGCGGAGCCCGCCGACGGCCTGGCCGGCGGCAAGAACGTCAAGGTGGACCGCGTCGAGTGGGTCTACATCCCCGACGGCAACACGGCCACCGCCGCCCTGATGAACGGCGAGGTCGACATGATCGAACAGACCACGCCCGACTTCCTGCCCGTGCTGGAAACCAACAAGGACATCACCCTGAACACGTCCGTCGCGACGCAGGGCATGGTCATCCTCAATTCGCTGCATCCGCCCTTCGACAACCAGCTTGCCCGCCAGGCGCTCTACCACCTGGTGAACCAGAAGGAAATGCTGTCGGCCATGGGCTACCCGGAGAAATACCGCGTCGACTATTGCCCCAGCCTCTTCGTCTGCGGCTCGCCGCTGGCCAGCGACGCGGGCGCGGCGCCCTACGCCAAGACCGATCCGGCGCGCGCCAAGCAACTGCTGCAGGAAGCCGGCTACAAGGGCGAGAAGGTGGTGGTGCTGTACCCCACGGACCACCTGAGCGCGCCCGCCGTCATGGTGCTGACGCAGAACATGAAGAAGGCCGGCATCAACGTCGACCTGCAATCCATGGACTGGGCTTCGCTGGCCGGCCGCCGCCTGAAAAAGGATCCGCCGGCGCAAGGCGGCTGGAACGTCTTCCTGACCTGGGGCGGCTATTACGACGCCAGCACGCCGGTGACCAACCCCTGGATGTCCGCCGCCTGCGGCAACAGCCTGCCGGGCTGGCCCTGCGACAAGGAGCTCGACACGCTGCGCACCAGCTGGATCCGCGAAACGGACCCGGCCAAGCGCAAGGACATCGCCGCGCAGATGCAGGCGCGCGCCTACCAGAGCGTGCCCTATGTCATGTGGGGGGAATTCAAGCCCGTGTCCGCATTCCGCGGCCTGCAGCACACCGAGCTGCTGAAGACCGGCATCCCGGTGATGTGGAACATCGAAAAGCCGTAAGGCGGGCGCCGGGCGCCGCGTGCGCCCGGCCACAAGCCGGGGGAAAACCAGCGTGAAATACATACTGCGCCGCATCGCGGCCGTCATTCCTGTCATGGCCGTGGTCGCGGTCGTGGTGTTCCTGCTGATCCACCTGTCGCCGGGCGATCCCGCGGCCGTGATCGCGGGCGACAACGCCACCGCCGACGACGTGGAGAAGATCCGCCAGAACCTGGGCCTGGACAAACCGTTGCTGCAGCAGTTCGGCATCTGGGTCAGCCACATCGCCACCGGTGATCTGGGCACTTCGATGTCGACACAGATGCCGGTCTCGCAGCTGATCGGCCAGCGCATGGGACCGACGCTGTCCATCGCCATCTTCACCATGCTGTTCGCGGTGATCGTGGCGATTCCGCTGGGCGTGCTGGCGGCCTGGCACGCGGGACGCTGGCTGGACCGGCTGGTCATGATAGGCGCGGTCTGCGCATTCTCGGTGCCGGTGTTCCTGATCGGCTACAGCCTGGTCTACGGCTTTTCGATCAAGCTGGGCTGGCTGCCGGTGCAGGGCTACAAGCCCCTGGCCGACGGCGTGGTGCCCTACCTGCGCCATCTGGTGCTGCCTTGCCTGTCGCTGGGCCTGGTCTACATGGCGCTGCTCACGCGCATGACGCGCGCCACCATGCTGGAGGCCCTGTCCGAGGACTACATCCGCACCGCCCGCGCCAAGGGCCTGGCGGCTGGCCCCATCGTCTGGCATGCGCTGAAGAACGCCGCCAATCCCATCGTCACCACCATCGGCGTGGGCGTGGCCCTGCTAATCGGCGGCGTGGTGGTCACGGAAACCGTATTCGCGATTCCCGGCCTGGGCCGCCTGACCATCGACGCCGTGCTGCGCCACGACTATCCCGTGATCCAGGGCGTGCTGCTGGTGGCCTCGGGCATCTATGTCCTGATCAACCTGCTGGTCGACCTGAGCTACCGGCTCTTCGATCCGCGCATCCGCTATTGAACCGGGGGCAACGCATGACTACCACTACCCTGTCCCTGCCCGCGCGGCGCCCGCGCCACCGCCGCGTGCTGCGCTCGCTGCGCCGCCATCCCATGCTGTACATAGGCGGCGCCATCCTGCTGGCGCTGGCCGCGATTGCGCTGGCCGCGCCCTGGCTGGCCACCGTCGACCCGCAGGACATCAATCCGCTGGCGCGCATGAAGCCGCCGTCATCGGAACACTTCTTCGGCACCGACGCGCTGGGCCGCGACGTCTATTCGCGCACTGTCTGGGGCGCCCGCGTCTCCCTGGTGGTCGGCGTCGTGGTGGCGGTGGTCTCCACCGTCGCCGGCGTGGCGCTGGGCATGGCGGCGGGCTACTTCCGCCGCATCGACGCGTTCATCATGCGCATCATGGACGGGCTGATGGCCATCCCCGGCGTGCTGCTGGCCATCGCCTTGATGGCCACGCTGAAGGGCGGCCTGGGCACCGTGATCATCGCCATCGTCATTCCCGAGGTGCCGCGCGTGGTGCGGCTGGTGCGGGCGCTGGTGCTGACGATACGCGAGCAACCCTATATCGAGGCCGCCATTTCGTCCGGCACGCGCGTACCCGCGATCCTGCTGCGCCACATCCTGCCCAACCTGTTCGCCCCGCTGATGGTGCAGGCCACCTTCATCGCGGCATCCGCCATCCTGACCGAGGCCGTGCTGAGCTTCCTGGGCGTGGGCATACCGCCGCAGATCCCCAGCTGGGGCAACATCATGGCCGAAGGCCGCAACTTCGTCGCCGTGGCCTTCCACATCATCCTGTATCCGGGCCTGTTCCTGGGCGTGGCCGTCCTGGCCGTCAATCTGGTGGGTGACGGCCTGCGCGACATGCTCGATCCCCGTCTGGCCAAAAAGCTGTAGGAGCGCACATGCAAACCCAACCCGTCTTGCGCGTGCACGACCTCACCACCTGTTTCGACGGCGATGAAACCACCGTGCTTGCCGTGGACCGCCTGTCCTTCGACCTGATGCCCGGCGAAACGCTGGGACTGGTCGGCGAATCCGGCTGCGGCAAGAGCGTCACGTCCCTGTCCATCATGCGGCTGTTGCGCGCCCCCGGGCGCGTGGCCGGCGGCCGCATCGAGTTCGACGGCCAGGATCTGCTGGCGCTGTCTGAAAAGGCCATGCGCGCGATCCGCGGCAACCAGATCTCGATGATCTTCCAGGAACCCATGACCTCGCTGAACCCCGTGTTCACGGTGGGCCGCCAGATCAGCGAATCGCTGATGCTGCACCAGGGCCTGTCGCGGCGCGAGGCCATGGCGCAGGCCGAATCGCTGCTGGAGCTGGTGCAGATCTCGGACCCGGCGCGCCGCGTGCGCGAGTACCCCTACCAGCTGTCCGGCGGCATGCGTCAGCGCGCCATGATCGCCATGGCGCTGGCCTGCCAGCCCAAGGTCCTGATCGCCGACGAGCCCACCACCGCGCTGGACGTGACCATCCAGGCGCAGATCCTGCACCTGCTGCGGGAAATCCAGCAGCGGCTGGGCACCTCCATCGTGCTGATCACCCACGACCTGGGCGTGGTCGCGCAGATGTGCCAGCGCGTCATCGTGATGTACTCGGGACGCAAGGTCGAGGAAGGCAGCGTCGACGACATCCTGGATCGCGCCCAGCACCCCTACACCCAGGCGCTGATCCGCTCGCTGCCGGACTTCGCCGACGGCCAGGACCATACGGCTCGGCTGGCCGAATTGCCCGGCATCGTGCCGGTGATGACGCCCGAGTCGCGCGGCTGCGCCTTCGCGGCGCGCTGCCCGGAAGCGCAGCCGCGCTGTTCCGAGCAGGCGCCGCCCGCCGCCGATGCCGGCAGCCGCCACCGCGTCTGGTGCTGGGCCCGCGCGGCCGAACCCGCTCCCGCCGCCCTGACCGCCTGAGGCCCGCCATGAATTTGCACGACATCCCCCTTGCGAGCGCCGTGTCCGCGCCCGCCGCCGACGCCCCGCCCATGCTGGAAGTCATCGGCCTGAAGAAGCACTACCCCGTGGACAGCGGCAGCGGCGCCAAGGTGCTGCGCGCGGTCGACGGCGTTTCCCTGTCGGTGCCGCGCGGCCAGACGCTGAGCCTGGTGGGCGAATCCGGCTGCGGCAAATCCACCACCGGCAAATGCCTGATCCGCCTGACCGACCCCACCGAGGGCCGCATCCTGCTGGAAGGCCGCGACCTGGCCGCCATGAACAGCCGCGAACTGCGCGCCATGCGCCAGCGCATGCAATTCATCTTCCAGGATCCGTTTTCCTCGATGAACCCGCGCATGCGGGTGCGCGACATCATCGGCGAGCCGCTGCGCGCCTTCGGCCACAGCCGCGCCGCCATCCGCGAGCGCGTCGCGCAGTTGCTGGCCCGCGTCAGCCTGCGTCCGGACGCCGCCGACCGCTACCCCCACGAGTTCTCCGGCGGCCAGCGCCAGCGCATCGTGATCGCGCGCGCGCTGGCGCTGGACCCGGGCCTGATCGTTTGCGATGAACCCGTATCGGCGCTGGATGTGTCGGTGCAGGCGCAGGTCATCAACCTGCTGATGGACCTGCAGCGCGACCTGGGGCTGACCTACGTTTTCATTTCGCACGACCTGAGCGTGGTGCGCCACATCAGCCACCGCGTTGCCGTGATGTACCTGGGCAAGATCGTCGAGACCGGCACCCGCGAGGCCATCTTCGAACGCCCCGCCCATCCCTATACCCGCGCCCTGCTGGCCGCCGTGCCCTCGGCCCGCCAGGGCGAGCGCAAACCCGTGGAAGTGCTGAAGGGCGAAATACCCAGCCCGCTGTCGCCGCCCTCGGGCTGCGCCTTCCGCACCCGTTGTCCGATGGCGCAGCCGCGTTGCGCCGAGGAAGCGCCGCAGCCGCGCCAGATCGCCCCCGAACAGCAGGTCGCCTGCCACTTCGCCACCCCCCTTTAGCCGGAGATACGCATGTCCCAGACCGACGCCACCCCGTTCGATTACATCCTTGCCGGCGGCACCGTCATCGACGGCACCAACTCGCCCGGCCGGCTTGCCGACGTCGGCGTGCGCGGCGACCGGATCGCCGCCGTCGGCGACCTGAGCGCCAGCAGCGCCCGCCGGCGCATCGACGTGGCCGGCAAGGTGGTGTCGCCGGGTTTCATCGACTCGCACACGCACGACGACAACTACCTGCTCAAGCACCGCGACATGACGCCCAAGATCTCGCAGGGCGTCACCACCGTGGTCACCGGCAACTGCGGCATCAGCCTGGCGCCGCTGGCACATGCCAACCCGCCCGCGCCGCTGGACCTGCTGGACGAAGGCGGCTCGTTCCGCTTCGAGCGCTTCTCCGACTACCTGGAGGCCCTGCGCGCCGCGCCGCCCGCCGTCAACGCCGCCTGCATGGTGGGCCATTCCACCCTGCGCGCCGCCGTCATGCCCGACCTGAAGCGCGAAGCCACGGCCGGGGAGATCCAGGCCATGCAAGCGCTGGCCGACGACGCGCTGGCCAGCGGCGCCATCGGCATTTCCACCGGTGCCTTCTACCCGCCCGCCGCCCACGCCAGCACCGAGGAAATCATCGAGGTCTGCCGCCCGCTGGGCACGCATGGCGGCGTCTACGCCACCCACATGCGCGACGAGGGCGAACACATCGTGGCGGCGCTGGAAGAGACCTTCCGCATCGGCCGCGAGCTGGACGTGCCGGTGGTGATCTCGCACCACAAGGTCATGGGCAAGCCCAACTTCGGCCGCTCCAAGGAAACGCTGGCGCTGATCGAGGCCGCCATGGCAACCCAGGACGTGTCCCTGGACGCCTACCCCTACGTGGCCGGCTCCACCATGCTGAAGCAGGACCGCGTGCTGCTGGCGGGCCGCACGCTCATCACCTGGTGCAAGCCCTTTCCCGAACTGAGCGGGCGCGACCTGGAGGAAATCGCCGCCGAGCGCGGCAAGTCCAAGTACGACGTGGTGCCGGAGCTGCAGCCCGCGGGCGCCATCTACTTCATGATGGACGAGCCCGACGTGCAGCGCATCCTGGCGTTCGGCCCCACCATGATCGGCTCCGACGGCCTGCCGCACGACGAGCGTCCGCACCCGCGCCTGTGGGGCACCTTCCCGCGCGTGCTGGGCCATTACTCGCGCGACCTGGGCCTGTTCCCGCTGGAGACCGCGGTCTGGAAGATGACCGGCCTGACCGCCGCCAAGTTCGGCCTGGCCGAACGCGGCCAGGTGCAGCCCGGCTACTACGCCGACCTGGTGGTCTTCGACCCCGCCACCGTGGCCGACTCGGCCACCTTCGAGCGTCCCACCGAGCGCGCGGCGGGCATCCACTCGGTCTACGTCAACGGCGCGCCCGTCTGGGAAGGCCAGGCCTTTACCGGCCAGCACGCCGGCCGCGTCCTCAACCGGGCGGGAGCCTGATCCCGGCCAGCCCTTACAATCCGGCATACGCAGCGGGGCTTGCGGGCCCTGCCCCAATCACCCCTACCTGCCAGATCGCTACATGGCCCTACCCGGCACTACATCCCCGCCCGAGATCGTCGGCAAGGAAGAAATGGGCGCTCGCCTGCGGGCCGAGCGCAAGGCGCGCAAGATGACCCTGCAGGCGCTGTCCCGCGCCAGCGGCATCGCGGTCTCGACGCTGTCCAAGGCGGAGCTGGGGCAGATCGCCCTCAGCTACGAGAAGTTCGCCGCGCTGGCCGGCGCGCTCGGCATAGACATGACCCGCATGTTCATGCTGCCGGACGCCTCGCAGGCCGCCGTCGCCCCCACCTTCGTCAAGAACAAGCTCAGCGACGCCCGCGACTACGTCACCGAGAACTACCACTACCGCTTGCTGATGGGCGAATACCCCGGCAAGAAGATGACGCCCATGCTGGCGCTCATCGACTCGCGCAAGGTGGTCGAGTTCGAGGACTACATCCGCCACCCCGGCCAGGAATTCGCGGTGGTGCTGTCGGGCAAGGTCCGCATCCAGTTCGAAAACGGCGACAGCGTCGTGCTGGGCAAGCTGGAGACCGCCTACTTCGACAGCAGCATCGGCCACGTGTACCTGTCCAT
>NZ_JAOCAT010000021.1:0-128438 GCF_029839485.1 Achromobacter sp. GD03932 | reverse complement strand
GGCTTATCGACGCCCCGCGCACCCCAGGCCCGCGCCGCGTCAGGCGTCTCAAGAACACAACGGTCGTCCATCAAACCGTCACCCATCAAAACCTACTGCGCCTTCTCCCCCGGCAACCCATCACTAACCTCAGCCAACGCCCTCTTCATCTCCTCATACTCCATCACCCTCTCGTTCTGAAACCCGCCCAGCACCCCCCGGCACCCATCCACTCCCGAGCGCTTCATCTCTTCCATCATCGCCGTCCCCTGGCCCTGTCCTTTCTGGAACAGCCCGTCATACCCGCCCGAAGAAAAGCCATATTCCTGCGCATACTGCAGCAGGTTCTTGCGGGCCGTGGCCTGGTGCTGGGCCAGGTCGGGTTCGGACGCCCCGCAGGCGCGGGCGGCGCCGTTGGAGGCGCCGGCGGCGATGACGAAGGAGTCGTATTGGGCCTGTTCGGCGGCATCGGGAGCCGCCCAGGCCGTGGTGGCCGAGGCCAGCGTCAGGGCCAGGCCGGTCAAGATCTTGCGCATCGATGAATCTCCGCTAGATGCCCGCCAGCCGGCAGCGCGGCGTGCGCGGGCGGTGATTGCAACCACAACATTATGGCAATCAGCCGTTTCGAGCCCGTGTAGCCATGGTGTGGAGTCGTTTCAGACTGTGCATCTTTCTTTCCCGGACGCCGGCTGGCCAGCAAGGCGGCCGCGCAGGAACTATGATGGAGCCTGTGGGGCGCTCCTGCCCCAGTGCATTGCCCCTATTCCTCCTGGAGATCTACATGACGATCAAAGTCGGCGATCGCGTGCCGGACGGCACCCTGACCGAATTCATCGAAACCGAAACCGCCGGCTGCTCGCTGGGCCCCAACGCGTTCCAGGTCGCCGACCTGACCCGCGGCAAGACCATCGCGTTGTTCGCCCTGCCGGGCGCCTTCACGCCCACCTGCTCGGCCAAGCATCTGCCGGGCTATGTGGAACAGGCCGCGGCCCTGAAGGCCAAGGGCGTCGATGAAATCTGGTGCGTGTCGGTCAATGACGCGTTCGTCATGGGCGCCTGGGGCCGCGAGCAGAAGACCGAAGGCAAGGTCCGCATGCTGGCCGACGGTTCCGCCCTGTGGACCAAGGAACTGGGCCTGGAGCTGGACCTGATCCAGCGCGGCATGGGCGTGCGCTCGCAGCGCTACTCTGCCCTGATCGTCGATGGCGTGGTCAAGCAGCTGAACGTCGAAGGCCCCGGCAAGTTCGAAGTCAGCGACGCCGCCACGATGCTGTCGCAAGTCTGATCCCACGCAGTTCCTGTTTTACCGCTTAGCGCAGCGGGCCGCTTTCGCGGCCTGTTGCGTTGCCGCCAGCAGCGGTTGCCGACGCCATGCTCGCCACCATCTCCTCTTTTTCGTCGCTTTACTTCGCGACCTTGCTGATGCTCATCGGCACGGGTCTGTTCAACACCTATATGGGGCTCAGGCTGACAGCGCAGTCTGTCAGCGAGGTATGGATCGGCGCCCTGATCGCCGGCTACTACCTGGGCCTGGTGTGCGGCGCCCGCCTTGGGCACAAACTCATCATCCGGGTGGGCCACATCCGGGCGTTCGTCGCCTGTGCGGCGGTGGCCACCAGCATGATCCTGGCCCAGACGCTGGTCGACTCCATGCCGCTGTGGCTGGTGTTCCGCGTCATTTCGGGCATCGTGATGGTGACCGAATTCATGGTCATCGAAAGCTGGCTCAACGAGCAGACCGAAAACCACCAGCGCGGACGCGTCTTCTCGGTCTACATGGTTGTGTCCGGCCTGGGCACCGTGCTGGGTCAACTGGCCCTGACGGCCTATGCCACGCTGGACCTGCGGCCCCTGACGCTGGTGGCCATGTGCCTGGTGCTGTGCCTGGTGCCGATCGCCGTCACGGCGCGTTCGCACCCGCCCACGCCGCTGCCGGCGCCGCTGGATATACGCTTCTTCATGCGGCGCGTGCCGCTGTCCATGACGGTGCTGTTCGTGGCCGGCAACCTTTCCGGCGCTTTCTACGGCCTGGCGGCCGTCTACGGCGCCAAGCATGGCCTGTCGACCTCGCAGGCGGCGATCTTCGTGGCCGCCGCGGTGACCGCGGGCCTGCTGTCGCAATGGCCCATGGGCTGGCTGTCCGACCGCATCAACCGCGCCGGGCTGATCCGCTTCAACGCGCTGCTGCTGGTGCTGCTGCCGGTGGTGATGTGGGGCTGGATCGTGCTGCCGTACTGGGCGCTGGTCGCCATGTCCTGTGTCTTCGGCGTGCTGCAGTTCACGCTGTACCCGCTGGGCGCGGCGTTCGCCAACGATCACGTGGAATCCGAGCGCCGGGTCAGCCTGTCGGCCGTGCTGCTCATGACCTACGGCGTGGGGGCATGTGTCGGGCCGATGATCGCCGGGGTGCTGATGTCCCTGGCCGGCCCCAGCATGTACTACGTCTTCATTTCCGCCTGCGCCCTGATCCTGGTCTGGCAGGTGCGTCCCACCCGCGTCACCGGCGCGCATCAGGTGGAAGAGGCGCCCACGCATTTCGTGCCCATGCCGGACACGCTGCAGAGCTCGCCCGCCGCGGCGGTGCTGGATCCGCGCGTGGATCCGGCCACCGACATCGCCATGGAAATGGTGCAGCCCGAAGTTGCGCCCGTGGCGGCGGCCGAACCGCCCGCCGCGGAACCGCCAGGCGACGCCGCCAAGGATACGGCGGACGACGCCGCAGAAGACGAACGCCAGATGCGCACCGGCACCTGAGGCCGGGATGGCGCCCTTACCAGGGCGCCATCAGCACGATGGCCGCCAGGGCCAGCGCGATGCCCAGCAGGTTCAGCCGGGTCAGCGGTTCGCGGAAAGCCAGCGCGCCGACCAGCGTGCCCAGCGTGATCACGCCCATGTTCATGGACGCGAATACCAGCGCGGGATGTTCGGGCAGCGACTGGTGCGCGCGGATGTAGGTCAGGATGTTGCCGAAGTTCGCCAGTCCCAGCGCCGCGCCCGCGGCCAGGTGCCGAAGCTGGCAGCGCACCCGCCGCCACAGCAGGTAGCAGAGCATCAACACCCCGGCGATGAGGAAGGCCAGCAGCAGTCCGCCCGCGAAAGCCGTGCCGGCGCGCGCCATCTGCTTGAACAGGATGTCGATGACGCCATAGCCCACCCAGACGACCAGCGGCCACAGCCACATGGCGCGGCTGTTGGCCACCGTGTCCTCGCCCGGCGCCTGCACGCGGGGCGCACGGCGCAGCAGGCAATACAAGGCGCTGGCGGCCAGCAGCGTCGCGGCCAGCTTGCGGCCGCTTACCGGTTCGCCGAACAGCAGGAAGGCCGCCAGCAGCGGGATGAACAGGGACAGGCGCTGCGCCGCGTCGCTGCGCACGATGCCGGCATGGCGCACGGCCGCCGCCATCGCCAGGAACACACTGGGCAGCAGCACGCCCAGCGCGGCCAGCACCAGCCACGGCGTTTGCGGGGTCAGCAGCGTCGCCGGGTCCGGGCGCAGCACGGCCCAGCAGAGCAGGGCGGCCACCGCATAGTTCATGGCGATGGCCTGGCGCACGTCCACTTGGTAGCGCCGCGCCAGCTTCAGCAGCACGGCCACGGTGACGCTGCAGGCGACGCTGGCCAGCAGGTAGAGGAGGCCGGGCGTCAACGGCATGCCGTGGCGTCGTGGTGCGTGTGCTGGGCGGCGTCGATGCGCATGCCCAGGCGCTGCAGCAGGCGCTGGTCGGCTTCCATCTGCGGATTGGCGGTGGTCAGCAGGGCGTCGCCGTAGAACATGGAGTTGGCGCCCGCCATGAAGCACAGGGCCTGCAGCGCGTCATCCATGGCTTCGCGGCCGGCGGACAGGCGCACGGCGGCGCGCGGCATGGCGATCCGGGCCACGGCGATGGTGCGCACGAATTCGAACGGGTCCAGGGCTTCCACGCCGGCCAGCGGCGTGCCTTCCACCTGCACCAGGTTGTTGATCGGCACGGATTCGGGATAGGGCTCCATGTTGGCCAGCTGGGCAATCAGGCCGGCGCGTTCGCGGCGCGATTCACCCATGCCGACGATGCCGCCGCAGCACACGTTGATGCCGGCGTCGCGCACCCGGTCCAGCGTGTCCAGCCGGTCCTGGTAGGTACGGGTGGAAATGATCTTGCCGTAGAACTCGGGCGAGGTGTCCAGGTTGTGGTTGTAGTAGTCCAGGCCGGCGCTCTTGAGCTGTTCGGCCTGGCCTTCGCGCAGCATGCCCAGCGTGACGCAGGTCTCCAGGCCCAGGGCCTTCACCGCGCTGACCATCTCGGCCACCGCCTCCAGGTGGTGCGGCTTGGGGCTGCGCCAGGCGGCGCCCATGCAGAAGCGCTGCGCGCCGCCTTCCTGGGCCTTGCGGGCCGCGGCCACCACGTCCGCCAGGGGCATCAGCTTGTCGGCGTCCAGGCCGGTGTCGTAGTGCGAGGACTGCGGGCAATAGGCGCAGTCTTCGGGACAGCCGCCGGTCTTGATCGACAGCAGGCTGGATAGCTGGATGGCGTTCGGATCGAAGTGGGCGCGGTGCGTCTGCTGCGCCCGGAACACCAGATCCATGAACGGCAGCTCGTAGAGCGCCATGATGTCGGCGGCGCTCCAGGCGGGGGCGGCGGCCGGCTTGGCGATGGTCGGGACGGGGACGTAGGCGGTCTGCATGGATGGGCTCCTTTCGGTCTTGCGGGGATCGCGCCGCTTGTCGGGCAAGGGCAGGATCGGCGGATCGTAAGAAGCTGCGCAGGGTTTGCGCAATGCAGGCCATCAGCCAGAAATTAGCAGCCTGTTGCGGTGATTTTTATGGGAAATGAAAGATTTTTGGGGTTGCGGGCTACTAAGTGGCGGACATCTTCGGGGACGCCGAGGTGTCGATTATTTTGCATCTAATTGTAAATTTTTAGAAGGGGATCAGCCCTTGGCCCGCTTGTCCCGCGTCCGCACGCGCTCGTGCCCGGTAATGCCGCGGTCCCGCGCCCACACGATGGCCGCGCTGCGGCGGTGCACGCCGATCTTGCTGTAAATGGTGGCCACGTGGTTGCGCACCGTGTTGCGCGACAGCTTCAGTTGCCGGGCGATGCCCTCGTCGTCGTGGCCTTGGCACATCAGGCTCAGCACCTCGCGTTCGCGCGAGGTGAGCTGCGCCAGTTCGGCCACGTCGCGCGTCGCGGGCGCGGGCTCGCGCAATTGCGCCAGCTTCTCGATGACGCTGCGGCTGAACCAGGAGGTGTCCTGCATGACAGCCTCGATCGCGGTCAGCAATTCCCCCTCGGAGCGCTTGCGTTCCGTGATGTCCTGGATCGCCAGCAGCACGCGTTGCTGGCCGCCGAGGGTCACGGGGTCGGCCGACAACAGGCAATCCAGCCGGCTGCCGTCCGTGGCCGCCAATGCCACCTCGCGGCTGCGGGCGCTTTCGCCGCGCTTGAGGCTGGCCTCCAGTTCATCGGAGAGCTGGAGCCCCAATCCGGTCAGCGTCTGGCCTATGCCGTCCTGCGCAGAGGCGCCGGCGGCCGTGGCGAAGGCGTCGTTCAGGTCCAGCGCGAGCAGGGTCTCGCCCTCGCAGACCGCCATGGGAACGGGCGCCAGACGGAACGTCTTGGAAAATCGTTCCTCGCTTTCGCGCAAGGCCAGCTCCGTGCGCTTGCGGGCTTCGAGGTCGATGAAGGTGAACAGCATGCATGGTTCGCCCTGCATGTCGATGGGCTGGCCCGCGACGATGACGAATTTCACGCTGCCGTCTGCAAGTTTCAACACGCCCTCGCGTTGCGCAATGGTCTGTCCTTCGTTGAGGCTGGCGACCGCGTTGTCCTTGTCGTCGCCGCCGTCCAGCACGTCCAGTTCATAGGCTGACTTGCCCACGATGACGTCGCGCGCATAGCCGGTCATCTCCAGGAAGCCCTGGTTCACCTTCACATAGCGCAGGTCGGACAGGCGGCAGATGAGGGCGGGCGCGGGGTTGGCGCCGAAGGCGCGCTCGAAGCGTACTTCGGCGTTGATCTGCTCGGTCTGGTCATGCAGGATCAGGACGCGGTAGTCGGCGCCGTCGCTACCGTCCAGGTTCAGGCCGCTGGCGCGCACATTGCGCAGGAACGCGTCGTCGTCCTTGCGTTCCAGGTCCAGCAGCAGTTCGTCGAACGGCTCGGCCGCAGCCAGCAGATCCAGCGGATATTGGCGCGCGGGTACACGGTGATGGTTGCGGTAGCTGAGGCTGTAGCGCTTGCGGTAGCCGGCTGGCGTGCCGCCGAGTTCATCCAGCTCATCGGCGCCATGCAGCCTGAGCGCGCTGGCATTGGCCCAGGCGATGGCGCCGTCCGCTTCGAGCAGGATGATGCCTTCGTTCAGGCCTGCGATGATGCGTTGCAGATGCTGGCGGTGCGGATGGGGAGCGGCGGCGTTCGCGGTCACGTAGTCCTCTTCTTTTCGCTGGGCACGACGAAAAGAGAATGAAGGCGCACTGAAAGCCTGTCCAGATGGCGAAATGGACGAGTCTGAGCGTAGGGGGGGATGGCGGGGAAGATGGCTGCCGCCAGATGATGCGGGCAGAAATGCAAAAAAGCTCCGGAAACCGGAGCTTTCTATGGCTGGCAAGGCTAGCGCGCTTGCGAACTGCGTGATGTGCTTGGCGGAGCGGACGGGGCTCGAACCCGCGACCCCCGGCGTGACAGGCCGGTATTCTAACCAACTGAACTACCGCTCCGCAGCGGTTTACTCTGACTTCTTCAATGCACTGCGGTGTCAAGGCAGTTTGGTACTACATGCCACAAAGACTGGCGTCCCCTAGGGGATTCGAACCCCTGTACTCACCGTGAAAGGGTGATGTCCTAGGCCTCTAGACGAAGGGGACCTGAACAAAACAGAACAACTTTACTACCGTACTGCTTACTGGTGGAGGTAAGCGGGATCGAACCGCTGACCTCTTGCATGCCATGCAAGCGCTCTCCCAGCTGAGCTATACCCCCCAGGATCCTCGATGTCCCAAACTTCAGACAACAAGGTCTCACACTATATAAAGCAAAAAAGCCCCGAAAACGGAGCTCTTGAAAGACTCTGAGCGAGAGCTTTTGGCGGAGCGGACGGGGCTCGAACCCGCGACCCCCGGCGTGACAGGCCGGTATTCTAACCAACTGAACTACCGCTCCGCAGCGGCGTACTCAACTACATTGTCACTTCAACTGCATCACTACATACTGCTGCCAGAAGAACTGGCGTCCCCTAGGGGATTCGAACCCCTGTACTCACCGTGAAAGGGTGATGTCCTAGGCCTCTAGACGAAGGGGACTTGGACTTGCAAATTGGTACTGCATCCTTCGCCGTTGACTGGTGGAGGTAAGCGGGATCGAACCGCTGACCTCTTGCATGCCATGCAAGCGCTCTCCCAGCTGAGCTATACCCCCGTCTTTCTAATCAACCCGTTCAACGTTTTACGAAATCGAACACACGTTTTACCGAGTGCTTTTTCGTAGTTCGTTGCCGGTTTTGTTTAGTGCCGTTGGCGAAGAAACGAGATTATGCACGAACTAAATTTGGTGCGCAAGTCGCTTGGCGGCAAAAAGCAAAAAAGTCGGGAAAAAAAGGGGGGTGGAAGGCGATTTTCGCCCGATTTTGCTCTTTTTTTGCTCAGAGCGGGCCAGCATGATTGATGCAGAAATCAAGTAAATCAAAGACTTGTGAGAATGGTATCGTGAGCGAAAAATTTTTTCGCCGATCCGGAGAATTTTCTGCGCCGGACCCGCACGCACGGACATCGCCATGAGCAGCAAGACTTCGTTCCCCACACGGCCGCTGGGCCAGAGCGGCATGGACATCACCCGCATCGGGCTGGGCGCCTGGGCCATCGGCGGCAGCGGTTGGGCGGTGGGCTGGGGGCCGCAGGACGATGCTGATTCGGTGGCGGCGATCCGCCGCGCCGTCGAGCGCGGCATCAACTGGATCGACACCGCCGCGGTGTACGGGTTGGGGCATTCCGAGGAAATCGTGCGCCGGGCGCTGGCGCAGATGACGCCGGACGCCCGGCCTTACGTGTTCACCAAATGCGGCCTGACCTGGTCGGTGGAGCAGCCCCAGGCGATGCCGCGGCGCACCGGCGCGCCAGCCAGCATCCGGCGCGAAGTCGAAGACTCGTTGCGCCGGCTGGGCGTCGAGCGCATCGATCTCTATCAGATGCACTGGCCGGCGGGCGACGGCACGCCCCTGGAGGTGTACTGGCAGGAACTGCTGGATCTGAAGCAAGAGGGCAAGGTCAGGGCGGTGGGTCTGTCCAACCACAATCTCGCGCAACTGCAGCAGGCCGAAATGCTGGGCCACGTGGATACGCTGCAGCCGCCGTTTTCGGCCATTCAGCGCGCCGCGGGCGCGGAGCTGATTCCGTGGTGCGAGCACAATGGCACGGGCGTGATCGTCTACAGCCCGATGGGGTCCGGCCTATTGACCGGCGCCTTCAGCGTGGAACGCGCCCGCGCCTTGCCGGCGGATGATTGGCGCGCGCGCAACGCGGAATTCGCCTCTCCGGGCATCGAACGCAACCTGGCGCTGGCCGATGCGTTCAAGCCCATCGCCGAACGCCACGGCGCAACGGTTGCGGCGGTAGCAGCGGCCTGGACCCTGGCCTGGCCGGGCGTGACGGGCGCGATCGTGGGCGCCCGCAACGCGGCCCAGGTGAATGGATTGCTGGGCGCGGCGTCGCTGGAACTGGATGGCGAGGATATGGACGCCATCGCGGACGCGATCGAGCGCACCGGCGCCGGCAGCGGGCCGCTGCGCCCGCCGGAGGAGAGCGGCGCGCTGCCGGCCAATCTGTTCGCCTGAAGACGCCTCAGGCGCGGCGCGTCTTGCGGCCGCTGCCGAACGCGGCGATGAGCGCCAGGCCGATCAGGGCCAGCGCCGTCTTGTCGCCGAAGCGCGCGTAGGGCGTCAGCCCCGTCATGCCTTGCACGGCCACCGGCAGCACGCCGGCCTGCAGCGGCGCGAGCTGGGCCGCGACGCGGCCCTTGGCGTCAATGGCGGCGGTGATGCCGGTGTTGGTGGAGGTCAGCATCGGCCGCGCCGTTTCCATGGTGCGCAGGCGGCCGATCTGCAGATGCTGGCGCAAGGCCCAGGAGTCGCCGAACCAGCCCAGGTTGCTGACGTTCACCAGTATGGTCGCACCCGGTTCGCCGTTGGGGCCGGGCTGCAGCGCGGGCAGCAGGTCGGGTCCGAACAGGTCTTCGTAGCAGATGTTGAATGCGATGTGCTGGCCGCCGACGGCGAAGGGCGTCTGCCGCACCGCGCCGCGGTCGAAGTCGCCCAGCGGAATGTTCAGCATGTCCACGAACCAGTGGAAGCCGGGCGGCACGTATTCGCCCCAGGGCACCAGGTGGCGCTTGTCGTAGCGCATGGCGGTGCTGCCGGCCACGAGCTGTTCGACCGGGGTATTGCCGTCAAAGCCCATGACGCTGTTGGTGTAGCGGTCGCGGCCGTCGACGCGGTCGTGCAGCGGCACGCCCATGGCGATGGTGGCGTTGCGCTGGGCGGCCAGGTCGCGCCAGACCGCCCAGACGCGCGGATCCAATTGGTCCTGGAAAATCGGCAGCACGGTTTCCGGCAGGATGATCAGCTGCGGCGCGGGCACGCCCGGCGCCGGCGGCATGGCGGCCAGGTCCAGGTGGCGCGTCAGGCTCTGGTCGAGCAGGGCGGGGTCGAATTTCTGGGATTGTCCGATGTTGCCCTGGACCAGGCGCACGTTCAGCGGATCGCCGGACGGCGTGGACCAGTCGATGCGGGACAGCGGCCAGCCGGCGGCGGCCAGGGCCAGCGCGATGCCGGCGGCCAGGGCGTGGCGCGAGCCGGTGCCGCTCTTGCGCGAGGGTTGCCACAAGCTGGCGAGGGCCGCGGCGACGAAGGCGGCCAGGAAAGCCATGCCATGCACGCCGAGCAGCGGCGCCCAGCCGGCGATGGGACCGTCGACCTGCGCGTAACCGATGTTGAGCCAGGGAAAGCCGGTCAGCAGCACGGCGCGCAGCCATTCGAACGCGGCCCACATCGCGGCCCAGGCCAGCGTGCCCGACAGGATGCGGGAGGGCGGAGAGCCCGGCTCCAGCGGCGCGTAGCGGCGCGCCAGCGCGCTGGCGGCGGCCGGGAACAGGGCCAGGAAGGCCGACAGCGCCAGCACCGCGGCCACGGCCAGCGGCGCGGCCAGGTCGCCGTAGCGGTGCAGGCTGATGAAAATCCAGTACAAGCCCAACGAGTAGCTGGCGAAGCTGAACAGCCAGCCGCGCAGCCAGGCCTGCTTGGCCGAAGGCGCGTACAGGGTGACGCGCGCGGCGATGGCCAGCATCAGGACCTGGGTCACCGCCAACGCCCAATCCGGCAGGGGGCCGGGCGAGAACGTCAAGGCGTGCGCGGCGCCCGCCAGCACCAGGCCGGCGGCGCCGCGCAGATTACGGCTGCGCGGGGTTTGGGTCATGCTTCGTCGGAGGGGCGGGAGGCTTGGGACGGGGCGTTGCGCTTGACGCGCAGCCAGATGGCGCGGCGCGCGTCGCCGCGGGCCACTTCCAGGCGCAGGCCGTCGAATTCGGCGGTGTCGCCGCGGCGCGGGATGCGGCCCAGCTGTCCGCCCATCCAGCCGCCGACGCTGTCGTACTCGTCGTCGGGCAACTGGCAGCCGAACACTTCATTGAAGTGCGAGATGTCGGTGGCGGCCAGGACGCGCCACTGGTTTTCGCCTTCGGGGAAGATCGAGTCTTCCTCGGTTTCGTCGAATTCGTCTTCGATGTCGCCAACGATCTGTTCCAGCACGTCTTCCATCGTGACCAGGCCGGAAATGCCGCCATGCTCATCGATGACGATGGCCTGGTGGTTGCGGCTGGCGCGGAACTCGTGCAGCAGCACGTTCAGGCGCTTGGATTCGGGGATGAACACCGCGGGCCGCACCAGCGTGCGCACTTCGATGCCGGGTTCCAGCATGCAGCGCAGCAGATCCTTGGCCAGCAGGATGCCGATGATGTTGTCGCGGTCGCCCTCGTAGACGGGGAAGCGCGAGTGGGCGGTCTCGATGACCGAGGCCACCAGGTAGGGGATGGGCTGCGTGACGTCCAGCAGATCCATGCGCGAACGCGGGACCATGATGTCGCCCACGGTGCCTTCGGACACGGCGAGCGCGCCCTTGATCATCTTGTAGGATTCCGCGTCGAGCAGCTGGCGTTCGTGCGCGGCTTCCAGAACGGCCTTGATGCCTTCGCGGTCCTCGGGCTCGCGGCGCACGAGGGAAAGCAGGCGGTCTAGAAGGGATTTGGCGGCGGGTTTGGAGGAGCGAGCAGGCGTCGCTTCGGGAGCAGGGTAAGGGTCAGACATCGTCCGGGAGGACAAGTTATGGAGGGGCCAGCATAACCGATACTGGCCTGCAATTTGTAACGGCGGTCCCCAAAATGAGGGGAACCGCCGCCATCTGCGCCTTGCTGGACGCCATTTTCAGCCAATTTCTCAGGGTTGACCCGAGTGCCGCGTCATGCCTCGACGTAAGGATCGGCGATGCGCATGGCGGCCAGCGTGGCGGTCTCCAGGGCTTCCATGCGCTTGGCGTCGCGGGCCTTGATGTGGTCGTAGCCCAGGGCGTGCAGCACGCCGTGGATGGTGAGGTGGGCGGCGTGGTCCAGCAGCGCCTTGCGCTGTTCGCGGGCCTCGCGCACTAGCACCGGCACGCACATGACGATGTCGCCGCGCGCAACGCCCAGCGGATCCACGCCGTATTCGAAGGTCAGCACATTGGTGGCGTAGTCGCGGCCGCGAAAGTCGCGGTTCAGGCGCCGGCCTTCAGCCGCGCCGACCAGCCGCAGGCTCAGTTCCGCGGCCGAAAACGTGACCAGGCCGTCCTCGGCCGCGCCCGCCAGCGCGCGTTCTGCCCAGCGGCGCAGGCGCCAGCGGGGCAGGCGGGCTTCCTCGACGCCGTATTGCACGGACAGGGACAGTTCAGGCTTCATCTTCGGCGGCGCGGTCGTAGGCGTCGACGATGCGGGCGACCAAGGGATGGCGCACGACGTCTCGGCTGGTGAATCGGGTGGTGGCGATGCCCTGCACGTCGTGCAGCACCTTCACCGCATGCGCCAGGCCGCTATCCTGGCCGCGCGGCAGGTCCACCTGCGACGGGTCGCCGGTGATGACCGCCTTGCTGCCGAAGCCGATCCGCGTCAGGAACATCTTCATCTGTTCCGGCGTGGTGTTCTGCGCTTCGTCCAGGATGACGAAGGCATGGTTGAGCGTGCGGCCGCGCATATAGGCCAGCGGCGCGATTTCGATGGTTTGCTTTTCGAACAGGCGCTGCACCTTCTCGAAGCCCATCAGGTCGTACAGCGCGTCGTACAGCGGGCGCAGGTACGGGTCGACCTTCTGCGCCAGGTCGCCGGGCAGAAAGCCCAGGCGCTCGCCGGCTTCGACCGCGGGACGCGTCAGCACCAGGCGCTGCACCGTGTCGCGCTCCATCGCGTCGATGGCGCAGGCCACGGCCAGCCAGGTCTTGCCGGTGCCGGCGGGGCCGACGCCAAAGGTGATGTCGTGCTTGAGGATGTTGTTCAGGTAGTCGCGCTGGCGCGGCGTGCGCGGACGCAGGTCGCTGCGCTTGGTGCGCAGGGCGATGCTGTCGCTTTCGTCGTCCAGGGCGGGCAGCGGGTCGGCCTCGCGGGCCTGCTCTTCCTTCAGTTCCTGTTCCTGCCGCCCGACGCCGATCTCCACCAGCCCGAGCTGGATGTCGTCGACCGACAGGGCGCGGTGCACGGCCTGCTCGTGGAAGCGGCGCAGTATCCGGCCGGCCAGCTCCGCCAGTTCGCCTTCGATGGTGACGCGGCTGCCGCGGCGCGAGAGCTTGACGTTCATGCCGTCGGCCAGCTGCCGCAGGTTTTCGTCCAGCGGGCCGCAGAGGTTGGCCAGATGGGTGTTGTCGCCGTCCAGGGTGACGACGATGGGCATGCTGCGACGGGCGCGGGAGCGGGGAGTGGTCATTCGGCCTCTTGGGGAGTGCGGTCCACGTCGGCGACCCGGGCGCGCAGCGAATTGGTGTGCGCTTCGGTGATGATGACGTCGACCATTTGTCCGATGAGCCGCGCGGGCGCGGCGAAGTTCACGATGCGGTTGTTCTCGGTGCGGCCCATCAGCTCGTTCGGGTCGCGGCGCGAGGGGCCTTCGACCAGCAGGCGCTGGCGCGTGCCGACCATGTTGCGGGCGATCGTGGCCGCCTGCTCGTTGATCAGCGCCTGCAGGCGCTGCAGGCGGCGCAACTTCACGTCCTGCGGCGTGTCGTCGTGCAGGTCGGCGGCGGGCGTGCCCGGGCGGCGCGAATACACGAACGAGAAGGAGGTGTCGAAACCGACGTCCTCGATCAGCTTCATGGTCTTTTCGAAGTCTTCCTCGGTTTCGCCGGGGAAGCCCACGATGAAGTCCGAGGACAGCGTCAGGTCCGGGCGGGCGGCGCGCAGGCGGCGCACCACGGACTTGAATTCCAGGGTGGTGTAGCCGCGCTTCATGGCCGCCAGCACGCGGTCGCTGCCGGCCTGCACCGGCAGGTGCAGGAAGGACACCAGCTTGGGCAGGCGGGCGTAGGCGTCCACCATGCGCTGGGTCATTTCCTTGGGGTGCGAGGTGGTGTAGCGGATGCGCTCGATGCCCGGGATTTCGTGCACGTATTCCAGCAGCATGGCGAAGTCGGCGATCTCGTCGCTGTCCGTCATGCGGCCGCGGTAGGCGTTGACGTTCTGGCCCAGCAGCGTCACTTCCTTCACGCCCTGGTCGGCCAGGTCGGCGACTTCCACCAGCACGTCCTCGAAGGGGCGCGAGACTTCCTCGCCGCGCGTGTAGGGCACGACGCAGAAGCTGCAGTACTTGCTACAGCCTTCCATGATGGAGACGAACGCCGTGGCGCCGTCCACGCGGGGCGGCGGCATGTTGTCGAACTTTTCGATCTCGGGAAAGCTGATGTCCACCTGCGAGCGGCCTTCGTCGCGGCGGCGCTTGATCAGGTCCGGCAGGCGGTGCAGCGTCTGCGGACCGAACACCACGTCCACGTAGGGCGCGCGCTTGACGATGGCTTCGCCTTCCTGGCTGGCCACGCAGCCGCCCACGCCGATCACCAGGTTGGGATTGGTTTTCTTCAGGTGCTGCACCCGGCCCAGGTCCGAGAAGACCTTTTCCTGCGCCTTCTCACGCACCGAACAGGTGTTGAAGAGGATGACGTCGGCGTCTTCGGGGTTGTCGGTCAGCTCCAGGCCCTGGTCGCCGCGCAGCACGTCGGCCATCTTGTCCGAGTCGTACTCGTTCATCTGGCAGCCGAAGGTGCGGATGTACAGCTTGCGGGGGGAGCCGGCGTCGGCGGCGGGGAGGGCGGCGTTGGCGCCGTCGGGCGCGGCGTCGGCGCGCTTGAGGGTGGTTTCTTGCATGATGGTCGCCGTGACGGGTGTAGATCCCGGGGGCAGAATGGTAGGAAACCCGGGATTTTAACCCTTGCCCGAATTTGCTTCTTGGTCTGGCGCGCGCTGGCCGTTACGATAGCGTGCCGGGCTGATTCCACAGTCCAGAATATTTCTCATTTCCCGACAGCGGTACCGATGAACAGCAACCCCCTGACGCCTTCGGCGGCCGCTCCCGTATCCGACGCCGCGGCCGGTTCCGCGCCCGACCAGTTCCGCAACCCGTTTTCCGCTCTGACCTGGGTGCTGCTGGGCTGCGCGCAGGCGCTGGCCGCCAGCGCCTGCGCGTTATGGGTGGACCTGCCGTTGGCGGTGTGGATCAAGCAGTCGGTGTCCGAAGGCGTGAACGAATCCTTCGAATGGATCGGCGAACTCGGCGAAAGCGGCCCCTATATCGGCGTGGCGCTGGCCTTCTACGTGATCGGCCTGGTCGGCCTGACGCGCGGCTGGCGCAACCCGGTGCGCATGAGCTACGCCAGCATGGCGCGCGGCAGCCTGCTGATGCTGTCGACCATGGCGGTCGGCGGGCTGGTGGTGCTGGTGCTCAAGCGTTCGGTGGCGCGGGCGCGCCCCGAGCTCTTCTTCGAGAAGGGCATCTACGGGCTGGGCGAGTCTTTCTCCCGCGCCCAGCTGTACAACTCCTTCCCTTCCAGCCACACCTATGCGGCATTTGCCGTGGCGGTGGTGCTGGGCATCCTGGCGCCGCGCTGGCGCTGGGTCTTCCTGCTGCTGGCGGCGCTGGTGGCGATGAGCCGGCTGGTCAACCTGGACCACTATCTGTCGGACGTGATGACGGCCGCGGGTATCGCGGTGCTGGTCGGGCACGTATTGGCGCCCCGGGTGCTGGGCGCCAGCTACCAATGGCCTCTGCGTGCGCCCTGGCGCTGGTGGAAGAAGTAAGCCTGGTCCAGGCGGCCGGCCATGAGCCGGCTTCAGGCGGCGGCTTACGCGAAGTTCACCACCACGCGCCGGTTCGTGCGGCTTTTCTTTTCGATCTTGGTGACTGCTACGGCGCCGATTTCGCCCGTGTTGGCCACGTGCGTGCCGCCACAGGGCTGGCGGTCCACGCCGGGGATCTCGACGATGCGTATGCTGGCCGTGCCTGCCGGGGGCGCGGCGCCGATGGTGCGCACCAGATCGGGTTGCGCGGCCAGTTCCTCGGGCGTGATGCAGTTGATGCTGACGCCGGTACGGGCGTCGATCAGGGCGTTCAGGCGTTCGGTCAGGTCGGCCTTGTCCAGCGTGGATTCGGGCAGGTCGAAGTCGATGCGGGCGGAATCGGGCGAAATATTGCAGCCGGTCACCGGCGCGGGCACCAGCGAGCCCAGCAGGTGCAGGCAGGTATGCAGGCGCATGAGGCGGTGGCGCCGCGGCCAGTCGATGGCCACCGAAACGCGCTCGCCCACTTGCGGCGCGATGTCGCCTTCCAGCACGTGCAGGATGCGCTTGCGGTCTTCGGCGTAGACGGTGTCCGTGAGCGTCAGTGCGCGGCCGTCGGCCAATGTCAGCGTGCCGCTGTCGCCCGCCTGGCCGCCGCTGCGCGCGTAGCAGACGGTCTCGTCCAGTTCGACGCCCTCGGGGCTGACCGCGATCACGGTGGCCTCGCACCGGTCCAGATAAGGGTCTTCGTCGAAACGCTTGCGGGTGGAATGCATGTAAAGGGTCTCCGGATGTTCTGGGTTTTTTTGCAAGGCGGGGCGGACCGTCAGGCCAGGATCTTCAGGCCGTCGGCTGTTTCGATCTGCGCGCTCAGGCGCGGCGGGCCGTCAGTCTGTTCCAGCTGGATCAGGTGGTCCGCGCCCAGCCAGGCCAGCCCCTGGCGCAGCAGTCCGGCCTGCGGATGGCTGCCGGAAAGTTGCTTGAGGACGAGGTCCTGGCGCGGCAGGCTGACGCCGGGGTAGTCGGCCACGTCCCACTGGATCAGCGTGGGCAGCAGGCCGTCGCCAGCCGCGTGGCCGGCTTCGCGCCAGGCGGGCAGGCTGCCATCGTCCGGCACCGTCAGCCGCCAGCGCAAATGGCCGCGCTCCATGGGGATGGCGGGAGGAATGCGCGCGGGATGCTCGGCCTGCATGCGGGTCAGATCCTGCGGCGCTTCGACCCGTGCCGCCCAATGCGCCAGGTAGGGGCCCTGGGCGATGCGGGCGCGGACGGCGTCCTGATCGAGCCCGAACCAGCGCGGCCGCGCAGGCGCCGGGGCCTGCGGATCGATGGCAATGACTTCAAGGTAGATGCCGCCGGCCATGCCCAGCACCCGGTTGTGGGTGCCCATGCGCGGATGCGCGCCGCCGCCCGAGGGGGCGATGCCGAGCAGTCCGGCGACGTATTCGGCGCCGCTGTCCAGGTCCGCGGCGGCGATGACGAGGTGATCGATGACGAGTTTCATGGTGCGGCTATGGTAGCGAATCCGCGCGGATCCGTACCCGTACAGCGCGACGGGGGGCGGCGGTACAGTGTCAGACGCCCAGATCCCGGCGCTTCAGCACCCGGTCTATCAAGCCCCATTCCAGCGCTTCTTCCGCGCTCATGTAGCAGTCGCGGTCCAGTGTGCGCTCGACGTCTTCGTAGCTGCGTCCGCAGTGCTGGGCGTAGACGCGCGTGACGCGGTCCTTGGTCCTGCGAATTTCCTCGGCGTGGATGAGCACGTCCGAGGCCTGGCCCTGGAAGCCGCCCAAAGGCTGATGCACGTGCACGCTGGCATTGGCCAGCGCGCATCGTTCGCCGGGTTCACCCGCCATCAGCAGGAACGAGCCCATGGAGCGCGCCGTACCCATGCACAGCGTGTGCACCGGCGCGGTGATGAACTGCATGGTGTCGTACATGGCCAGGCCGCTGGTGATGACCCCGCCAGGAGAGTTGATGTAGAGATGGATGGGCTTGGTCGGGTTCTCGGATTCCAGGAACAGCAGCTGGGCGCAGACCAGCGCCGACACCGAGTCGTTGACTTCGCCGTTCAGGAAGATGATGCGGTCGCGCAGCAGCCGCGAATAGATGTCGAAGGACCGCTCGCCACGGCCGGATTGCTCGACCACCATGGGTACGTATTGCATCACGTCCTGCATGGACGAATCTCCTGGGTTGCGATTGCCTTGCGCTTGGGCCGGGTTCAGGCGGCGCGCATGAGGAAGGGGCTGGCGTCGTTGGCGGCGAGGCGCCCGCGGCGTTCCAGCCGCGCGTCGTCCAGCGCGTGGATGATGCGCAGGAGCGTGCGGCCGTCGGCGACGGGCCGGATCTGGAAGGTCACCAGGCTTTCGAGGAAAGGCGGTTCCTCGTCGCGCATGCGGTATCGGATTTCTTCGGCTGGCGTCGCGTCCGCGGGTTCGGCGCTGGCCAGCGCCCGTCCAGGCAGCCATTGTTCGCGGAATTCGGGGATGCTGATGGCGCGCCAGACTTTTTCGGGCGGCGCGTCGAGTTCGTATTCGAGCACGATGTCCTGGGGCGGGTCTTGCGGCGCGGTCGGCTTCATTGGTCCATGTCCTTGAGCAGGGCGTTCAGGGCTTCGATGCGGGCCGGCCAGTAGGCGCGGTACTTCGCCAGCCATCCGGCAATGAGCGCGAGTCCGTCGGGGTCGACTTCATAGTTCACGAAACGGCCTTGTTTTTCCTCGCGCACCAGGCGCGCCTTGCGCAGCACGGAAAGGTGCTGCGACATGGCTGGCTGGCTGATCTCCATGCCCACGCGCAGGGCGCTGGCGTTCATGCCGCCGGCGGCGAGCTTTTCGAAGATGGCGCGGCGGGTCGGATCGGCCAGCGCCTTGAAGATGTCGTTTTCGAGCATGACAATACATTAGTCAATACTTATGTATTGGTCAAGCGGAGGGCATCCTGTGCGCGTCCGCGAGCCGTTTGCGATCGCGGCTGGCACAATGGCGCCGGACCTGCAGCCGGGAGCGATGCCGTGGCTTTTCTTTTATTCCCCGTCTTGTTCGCGGCCAGCCTGCTGATCAGCCTGGCGGCCAGCGCCGTGCACGGCCGCCGTCATGGTTGGACGGCCCCGGCCACGCGGCGGTGGCTGTTCGTGGCGGGATGTCTTGTGCTTTCGTATCTGGGCGGCCTGGCGCTGGTCATTCATGACCCGTATTTCGACGACAACGGGGTGCCTGAATTCATTCCGTGGCGTTTCCGCTGGACCTGGGCCTGGCTCTACGCCGGCTTGCTCCAGTTCGCCGTGGTTCCCGGCGGTCTGGCCCTGCGGTTCCTGGCCAGGCGCAAGGCGGCAAGCGCCGCGCAATAAAAAACCCGCCGCAATGCGGCGGGTTTCTCTTCAAGCGGAAACGGATCAGGCGGCTTCGCCTTCCTCGCCTTCCTTCTTGACCGGCTTGACCAGGTCTTCGCGCTTGACGCCCAGCCACATGGCCAGGGCCGCGGCCACGAACACCGACGAGTAGATGCCGAACCAGATGCCGATGGTCAGGGCCATGGCGAAGTAGTGCAGGGTGGGGCCGCCGAAGAACAGCATGGCCAGCACCATCATCTGCGTGGAACCGTGGGTGATGATGGTCCGCGAGATGGTCTGCGTGATGGCGCTGTTGATGACTTCGTGCACGTCCGCCTTGCGGTACTTGCGGAAGTTTTCGCGGATCCGGTCCATGATGACCACGGATTCGTTCACGGAGTAGCCCAGCACCGCCAGCACGCCCGCCAGCACCGACAGCGAGAATTCCCACTGGAAGAAGGCGAAGAAGCCCAGGATGATCACCACGTCGTGGAGGTTGGCGATCACGCCGGCGACGGCGAACTTCCATTCGAAGCGGAAGCCCAGGTAGACCATGATGCCGATGACCACGACCAGCAGGGCCATCAGGCCGTTGTGCAGCAGCTCCTGGCCCACTTGCGGGCCCACGAACTCGACACGGCGCAGCTCGACGCCGGAATCGGCGGTCTTCAGCGCGGCCATGACGGTTTCGCTCTGGGTGGCCGAGGTCTGGCCTTCCTGCAGCGGCAGGCGGATCATGACGTCGTGCGAGGTGCCGAAGTTCTGCACCTGGAAGTCGGTGTAGCCCAGCTTGGAGACCACGCCGCGCACGTTTTCAAGCTGCGCCGTCTGAGCGTAGTTGACTTCCATGACCGTGCCGCCGGTGAATTCGATCGACAGGTGGAAGCCGCGCGTGACGATGAAGAAAACAGCCGCCAGGAACGTGACGAGACTGATGATGTTCAGCACCAGCGCGTGGCGCATGAACGGGATGGTGCGGTGAATACGGAAAAATTCCATTTTTCGCCTTAGGCTTTATCTGTGGCGGGCGGCCGGGCCGCCCGCGCTCATGTTCAGTTGGTCTTCGGTTTCCAGACTTCACCGATGGAGATCGACGTGAGCTTCTTCTTGCGGCCGTACCAGAGGTTGGCCAGCGCGCGCACGCCCACCACCGACGAGAACATCGAGGTCAGGATGCCCAGCACGTGCACCACCGCGAAGCCCCGGATCGGGCCCGAACCGAAGGCCAGCAGCGCCAGGCCCACGATCAGCGTGGTGAGGTTCGAGTCGAGAATGGTGCCCCAGGCGCGCTCGAAGCCATGATGGATGGCCTGTTGCGGACTGGCGCCGGCGCGCAACTCTTCCCGTATCCGTTCGTTGATCAGCACGTTCGAGTCGATGGCCATGCCCAGCGTCAGCGCGATTGCCGCGATGCCCGGCAGGGTCAGTGTGGCCTGCAGCATGGACAGCAGCGCCAGCAGCAGCAGCACGTTCATGGTCAGGCCGATCGTGGAGAACACGCCGAACAGGTGGTAGTACAGGATGATGAAGGCGGCGATGGCCAGGAAGCCATACAGCGTCGAGTAGAAGCCCTTGGCGATGTTGTCCGCGCCCAGGCTCGGGCCGATGGTGCGTTCCTCGATGATGGACATGGGCGCAGCCAGGGCGCCGGCGCGCAGCAGCAGCGCGGTGTCGGCGGCCTCTTCGGAGCTCATGCTGCCCGAGATCTGCACCTGGCCGCCGGCGATTTCGCCGCGGATGACCGGAGCGGTGACCACTTCGCCCTTGCCGTTTTCGAACAGCAGGATGGCCATGCGCTTGCCGATATTGTCGCGGGTGACGTCGCGGAAGATGCGGGCGCCCTTGGAGTCCAGCGTCAGGTGGACCGCGGCCTGCTGGGTCTGCGAGTCGCGGCCGGGCTGGGCGTCCTGCAGGTTTTCGCCGGTCAGGATGACCTGGCGGCGGACCAGGATGGGACGGCCGTCGCGGTCGTTGTAGCGTTCAAGGCCGAAAGGCACGCTGCCGCCCAGCAGCGCGGCCTGCGCGGCGGGGGAGTCGTCGACCATGCGGATTTCCAGCGTGGCGGTGCGGCCCAGCAGTTCCTTGGCCTTGGCCACGTCCTGCACGCCGGGCAGCTGCACCACGATGCGGTCGGCGCCTTGCTGCTGGATGACCGGTTCGGCCACGCCCAGTTCGTTGATCCGGTTGTGCAGCGTGTTGATGTTCTGCTTGAGCGCGGAGTCCTGCACGCGGGTGACGGCGGCCGGGTTCAGCGCGGCCATCAGCAACGGCTTGCCGTTTTCCGTGCGCTCGGTGAACTCCAGGTCGGGCAGGCGGCTGCGCAGGGTGGAGATGGCGCGGTCGCGGTCGTCGGTGTCGGCGAAGGTGGCGGCAATGGCCAGGCCCGAGCGTTCGACGCCGGCCACGTTGACCTTCTGGTCGCGCAGCACGGAGCGCACGTCGGCGGCCAGGGAGTCGTAGCGGGCGGTCAGGGCGCCCTGCATGTCCACTTGCAGCAGGAAGTGCACGCCGCCGCGCAGGTCCAGGCCCAGGTACATCGGCTTGGGCGCGAACCAGCCCAGGGCGCGCATCCAGGCGGGCGAGGCGGGCAGCAGGTTCAGCGCGACCGTGTAGTGGGGGTCGCCGGCGACGGTGTTGAGGGATTTGTCGATCAGGTCGCGCGCCTGCAACTGCAGGTCGGTCGACGTGAAGCGGGCGCGCACGGTGCCGAGCGTGCCGTTCTGTTCGTAATAGACCCCTTCATTGGGGATCTTGGCGTCGGTCAGGATCTGTTCGACCCGGCTCAGCATGGCGGGATCGACCTTGATCGTGGCCTTGGCGCTGGAAACCTGGACGGCCGGGGATTCGCCGTAGAAGTTGGGAAGCGTGTACAGCAGGCCGATGATGACCGCGACCAGGACCGTAATGTACTTCCAAAGGGGATAGCGGTTCATTGCCGGCTACTTCATGTAAAAGTGATGAAAGGGCCGCCCGGGCGACAAGCGCGGCGGGCGGCGACAGGGCCATCAAGCAACAGGAGCCCGATGGGGGCTCCTGTGGGACGCTTACAGGGCCTTGATGGTTCCCTTGGGCAGCACGGTCGAGACCGAGGACTTCTGCATGATCACTTCGACGGGCTTGTCGGCCAGTTCGGAGACTTCGACGGTGACGTAGCTGTCGTTGACCTTGGTGACCTTGCCGAGCATGCCGCCGGCGGTGACCACTTCGTCGCCCTTGGCCAGGGCGGCGATCAGGTTGCGGTGTTCCTTCTGGCGCTTCATCTGGGGACGGATCATCAGGAAGTAGAGGATCACGAACATCAGGATGATGGGCAGCATGCCCATCAGCGCGTTACCCTCGGGGGCGGCGGCCTGAGCCACGACGAGGCTGGCGGTATCGATAACGGACATTGAATTCTCCTGCGTTTAGTCTGTTTGGGTGTTTGTATCTAGTGTTTTTATGCGCCCATCCCCGCGCGAGCCATGGATAGGGCAAGCCGACTATTGTATATAGGTCCTGAAATTCTAATCCACCCCCCGCGCCCGGTCTGCCGCGAACTGCGCGCGCCAGGCGTCGAAGCGGCCTTCGGCGATGGCTTCGCGCATTTCCTTCATGATGGTCAGATAGAAATGCAGGTTGTGCAGGGTGTTCAGGCGCGCGCCGGTGATTTCATTGGCGCGCTGCAGGTGGTGCAGGTAGGCTCGCGAGAAATTCGCGCAGGTATGGCAGCTGCAGCTGGGGTCCAGCGGGCGGGTGTCGTCGCGGTACTTGGCGTTGCGGATCTTGACGTCGCCAAAGCGCGTGAACAGCCAGCCATTGCGGGCGTTGCGGGTCGGCATGACGCAGTCGAACATGTCCACGCCGCGGCTCACGCCTTCGACCAGGTCTTCCGGCGTGCCCACGCCCATCAGGTAGCGCGGCGCCTGGGCCGGCAGCTTGGGCGTGACGTGCGCCAGGATGCGCATCATGTCTTCCTTGGGCTCGCCGACCGACAGGCCGCCGATGGCGTAGCCGTGGAAGCCGATGTCCTGCAGCCCGGCCAGGGACTCGTCGCGCAGGGCTTCGTACATGCCGCCCTGGACGATGCCGAACAGGGCGTTGGGGTTCTGCAGGCGGTCGAATTCCTCGCGCGAGCGGCGGGCCCAACGCAGCGACATGCGCATGGAGCGGGCCGCTTCTTCGACGGTGGCGGGGCGGCCGTCGATTTCATAGGGCGTGCACTCGTCGAACACCATGACGATGTCGGAATTCAGCGAGCGCTGGATGCGCATGGATTCTTCCGGCGTCAGGAACAGCCGCGCGCCGTCGATCGGGGAAGCGAACTTGACGCCTTCCTCGGTGATCTTGCGCATACCTTGCAGGCTGAACACCTGGAAGCCGCCGGAGTCGGTCAGGATGGGCTTGTCCCACTGCATGAAGCCATGCAGGCCGCCGTGCTTTTCCATGATTTCCGTGCCTGGGCGCAGCCACAGGTGGAAGGTGTTGCCCAGCACGATCTGCGAACCGATTTCCTTCAGTTCGTGCGGCATCATGGCCTTGACGCTGCCATAGGTGCCGACAGGCATGAAGATGGGCGTCTCGACCACGCCGTGGTTCAGCGTGATGCGGCCGCGGCGGGCGCCGCCGTCGGTGGCGAGCAGTTCGAAATTCAGTCCGGTCATGGGGCGGGGGACTCGATAAACATGGCGTCGCCATAGCTGAAGAAGCGGTAGCGCTCGGCGACGGCGTGGGCGTAGGCGCGGCGTATCGGTTCTACGCCGGCCAGCGCCGACACCAGCATCAGCAGGGTCGACTGGGGCAGGTGGAAGTTGGTGACCAGGGCGTCGACGACGCGGTACCGGTAACCGGGGGTGATGAAGAGGCGGGTGTCGCCCTGGGCGGCGGCCAGCGGCAGGCCGGGGGCGGTGCGCCCTTCGGTCTGGGCGGCGGCGGATTCCAGGGCGCGCACGCTGGTGGTGCCGACGGCGATGACCCGGCCGCCGCGGCTGCGGGCGGCGGCGATCGCGTCGACCGTGGCTTGCGGCACGGTGAACCATTCGGCGTGCATGATGTGATCGGCCAGATTGTCCACGCGCACCGGCTGGAAGGTACCCGCGCCCACGTGCAGCGTGACGAAGGCGCGTTCCACGCCCATCGCCGCCAGGCGATCCAGCGTGGGCTGGTCGAAGTGCAGGCCGGCGGTGGGCGCGGCCACCGCGCCGGGTTCGCGCGCGTAGACGGTCTGATAGCGTTCGTCGTCGCCGCTGTCGGCCTCGTGCGTGATGTAGGGCGGCAGCGGCGTCGCGCCGTGCGCGTCCAGCAGATCCAGCACGGGGCCGGGAAAGCGGATGTCGAAGAGTTCGCCTTCGCGGCCCAGCACGGTGGCGTCGAAGGCGTCGGCCAGGCGCAGCACCATGCCCGGACCGGGCGACTTGCTGGCGCGCACGTGGGCCAGGACGCGGTCGGGTTCGGTGATGCGTTCGACCAGCACTTCGATCTTGCCGCCGGTGATCTTGTGGCCGTTCAGGCGCGCCTTGATGACGCGGGTGTCGTTGAAGATCAGCAGGTCTTGCGGACGCAGCAGCGAGGCCAGGTCGGCGAACTGCCGGTCGTGCAGCTGGCCGGCGCCGTCCAGGTGCAGCAGGCGGCTGCCGGTGCGTTCGGCGGCGGGCGCCTGGGCGATGAGCTCGGGCGGCAGTTCGTAATTGAAATCGGCAACGGTGAGGGACTGGGTCACGCGGCTATCCGTCCGGCAAGGGCGGCAAAAAGAGGGCGAAAACGGGCCAGGCGGGCCCGGGGCAACCGTGTATTGTAAAGCGGCCGCAGGATCGGGCTGCCCGGCCCGGGGACGGATGGCCGCTCCGGCTGCGTTCAGCGCGCCGGGCTCCAGCCCAGCCGGCGCGAGCAATCCGCCGCCGCCGCCGTCAGCGCCCGCACCGGTTCGCCGTCGGCCGACAGGTCGAATCCCCCATGCAGTCCCAGGCTGGTGATGGCGCCGGCCAGATGGCCCTGGGCATCCAGCACCGGCACCGAGGCCGAATTGATGCCGTGCAGCAAGTGGCCGCTGACGCTGGCGTAACCGCGCTTGCGGGTCGCCTGCCACTGGCGGCGCAGCGCGGCGGCCAGATCGGCGGGCGGTTCCGCCGCATCCAGCATGCGGGCGGCCTCGGGATTATGCGCCTGCAGCGCCTCCCATTCGGACAGTGCCCGCGGCAGGGCCAGGGCCTCGGGCAGCCAGGCGGCGAAGACCCGGCCGGTGGCGCTGTTGAGCAGCGGCAGCACCGAGCCCACCCGCACGTTGACCGTCACCGGCAGTCGCGCGTCGCGCCATTGCACGATGGTGGGGCCGTGCTGGCCCCATACCGCGATGAACACGGTCTGGCCGATGGCGGCGCTCAGGCCGTCCAGGCTGCCGGCCGCCAGTTTCACGAAATCCACTTCGGCCAGCGCCGCCAGTCCGGTGTGCAGCGCCTGCGGGCCCAGCCGGTAGCGGGCGCTGGCCGCGTCCTGTTCCACATAGCCGCGCCGCTCCAGAGACACTAGGTAGCGGTGCACCTTGGCGCGCGGCATGTCCAGGCTGCGGCCCAGCTCGGACACGGACAGGGCGCCGCCCAGTTCGGCCAGCCGGGTCAGCACGTCCAGGGCGATTTCGGCTGATTGGATCCCCGTGCTGCTATCTGTTGACATGAGTTTGTCTCTTATTAGAATACGTGTATCACTAAAAAATACAGCGCTTGCCAGTCACTGGCAACGTGGAGACCAGCAAGAACGCAGCCGCGCCGCGCTGCGAGGCCGTGCGGACAAACCCGCAGCGGGCCCCCCGAGGTGCCCGCCCGCCGGGTTCCCCGCCGTATAAACAGAGTTCCACGCCGTAGCGGATCGGCGCAAAGCATAAGACATCCGCGTATCCAAGGAGACTCCGCATGACCCCTCGTCGTACCCTCATGGCCGCCGCGCTGGCCGCCCTGCTGGCAGCGGGCGCCACGCCCGCGCTGGCCCAGGTGAAAATCGGCGCCACGCTGTCCACCACCGGTCCCCAGGCCTCGCTGGGCATCCCCGAACGCAACACGATCAGCCTGCTGCCCACCGAGATCGGGGGCGTCAAGGTCGAGTACGTGGTGCTGGACGACGCTTCCGACACCACCCGCGCCGTCAGCAATTCCCACAAGCTGATCTCGGAGAACAAGGTGGACCTGATCGTCGGGTCCACCACCACGCCCAACACCATGGCCATGCTGGACACGGTGGCCAGCGGCGCCACCCCGGTGATCACGCTGGCTTCTTCGGCGCGGCTGATCGAGCCGGTCGACGACAAGCGCCGCTGGGTGTTCAAGACGCCGCACTCCGATTCGCTGATGGCCGAGGGCATCGCGCGCCACGCGGCGGCCAATGGCGTGAAGAAGCTGGCCTTCATCGGCTTCAACAACGCGCTGGGCGAGACCTTCTGGGTGGAAATCGAGAAGGCGGCCAAGAAGCACGGCATCGAGGTGGTGGGCAAGGAAGCCTTCGCGCCCACCGACACGTCCGCCGTGGCCCAGACCCTGAAGGTGATCGGCGCGGCGCCGGACGCCGTGGTGGTCGGGGCCTCCGGCACGCCCGCCGCGATGCCGGCGCGGGCGCTGCGCGAACGCGGCTACAAGGGCAAGATCTACTTCAACCACGGCGTGGCCAACAACGACTTCCTGCGGGTCTGTGGCGACGCCTGCGAGGGCGCCTGGGTGCCGGTGGGGCCGGTAATGGTCGCCGACCTGCTGCCGGACACCAACCCCGTCAAGTCCACCGCCCAGGCCTTCGCCAAGAAGTATGAGGCGGCCAACGGCGCGGGCAGCGTGTCCCTGTTCGCCGCCTACACCTGGGACGTCGGCCTCCTGCTGCAGCAGGCCATCCCGGTGGCGCTGAAGACGGCCAAGCCCGGCACGCCCGAATTCCGGGCGGCGCTGCGCGACGCGCTGGAGAACGTCAAGAACCTGCCCACCGCGACAGGCGTGGTCAACATGAGTCCCACCGACCACAACGGGCTGGACGAGCGGGCGCTGGTGATGGCGACCGTGGCTTCCGGCAAGTGGCGCCTTCAAAAGTAGAAGGCCCCCACGCCGCGCACGCTATGCGTGCTTGCTGCCCCCCGAGGGGGCTGTTTCCCCTTGGGGCGGCCCGGCGGGAGGAAGGTCCCCCCCACGCCGCGCACGCTATGCGTGCTTGCTGCCCCCGAAGGGGGCTGTTTCCCCTTGGGGCGGCCCGGCGGGGAAACGGCCTCCGCGCCGCAACCCGTCAAGGTTTTGTATGCTCTCGGTTTTGCAGGACGAGCAACCGGGTGGGCGTGGCATGACGGGACAAGCATATAAGCGTAGGGGCGGGCTGAAGCGATGGCTGGCCGGCGGGCTGCTGGCCGCGGTGGCGGGCGCGGCCTGGGCGCAGGTGCCCGGCCTGCCGCCCAACGTGGTGAACGCCTGGAAAGCCAGCAAGCTGCCCGACAGCTCCCTGTCCCTGGTGGTGCAGGAAGTGGGCGGGCCGCGCCTGGTGGCACTGAATGCCAAGGAGTCGCGCAATCCCGCCTCGGTGATGAAGCTGGTCACGACCTGGGCCGCGCTGTCCGAGCTGGGCCCCAACTACGTCTGGCGCACCGAATTCATGACGGCGCCCGGCGCGCGGCCCGATGCCAAGGGCGTGCTGAGCGGCCCGCTATACCTGCGGGCTGGCGGCGATCCGCAATTCCTGCTGCAGGACCTGTGGGTGCTGCTGCGCGAACTGCGCCTGCGCGGCGTCAAGCAGATCAACGACCTGGTCATCGACCGCAGCATCTTCGGCCAGGTCGCGACCGACCCAGGCGCTTTCGACGGCGCCCCGGACCGGGCCTACAACGCCAGCCCGGATGCCCTGATGGTGGGTTTTGGCGCAATGCGGCTGCTGTTCACGCCGGACCCCGCCGCCAATAAATGGGTGCCGCTGATCGATCCGCCGCTGCCGGGCCTGAAGATCGAGGGCCGCGTCGAATGGAGCGATGCCCGCTGCCCCGGGCCTCCCGTGGTGACGACCGAACCCTTGATCACCCAACAGGGTGTCACGATCCGCGTGAACGGCAAGGTGGCCGGCTCCTGCGGCGAATTCAGCCTGTACCGCCTGGCGCTGTCGCAGCCCGACTACGCCACCGAAGTGTTCCGCATGCTCTGGAAGGAGCTGGGCGGCACTTTCAAGGGCCAGGTCCGTTCCGGCATGGTGCCGCCTGACGCGGTGGTGCTGGCCTCGCACGATTCGCCCACGCTGGCCGAGGCGATCCGCCAGATCAACAAGCGCAGCAACAACGTCATGGCGCGCACCTTGCTGCTGACCCTGGGCGCCGAGCGCGGCCGCCGGCCCGCCACCGTCGCCAGCAGCGAGGCCGTGGCCAAGGGGCTGCTGGCCAAGCAGGGCCTGGACATGCCCGAGCTGGTCATCGACAACGGCGCCGGCTTGTCGCGCGACGCGCGGGTGTCGGCCGACAGCCTGGCGTCGATGCTGACCGTGGCCTGGAACTCGCCGGTCATGCCCGAGTACATTTCATCCTTTGCGATCGCGGGGGTGGATGGCACGGTGCGCCGCCGCCTCAAGGGCGATGGCACCCTGGGCATGGCCCACCTGAAGACCGGGTCGCTGCGCGACGTGCGTTCCATCGCAGGCTACGTGCTGGGCGCCAGCGGCAAGCGCTACGTGGTGGTCAGCATCGTCAACCACGAACAGGCCGGCGCCGTGCGCGCCTTCGACGACGCCCTGATCGCCTGGCTCGCTGAACAATGACCATGCCTGCGCCTCGCCGGCGCGAATCTTCGGATCATGCTGCGGGCGGTCAATAACAATTCCCTTCCAAACCGATTACGATCCTCAAATGTGGCTCGACGGCGGGGCGATGCAAAGCGCGCCGCGCCGTCATGGTTCCGCCTGAGGCGAATACCCTGTCTATCAATACTCTGGAGAGTTACGCACATGCCCGTGCACGAAATCCGCCATCCGCTGATCCGCCACAAGCTCGGGATCATGCGTCGCGCCGACCTCAGCACCAAGAGCTTCCGTGAGCTGTCGCAGGAAGTGGGCGCGCTGCTCACGTACGAAGCGTCCAAGGACCTGCCGCTGGCGCCCGCCACCGTCGAGGGCTGGTGCGGCTCGGTGCAGGTCGAAAAGATCGCCGGCAAGAAAGTCACCGTGGTGCCCATCCTGCGCGCCGGCATCGGCATGCTGGACGGCGTGCTCAGCCTGATTCCGGGCGCCAAGGTCAGCGTGGTGGGCGTGGCCCGCAACGAAGAAACTTTGGAAGCGCATACCTACCTGGAACGCCTGGTGGGTGAACTGGACCAGCGCCTGGCCCTGATCGTCGACCCGATGCTGGCCACCGGCGGTTCCATGGTCGCCGCCATTGATCTGCTCAAGCGCGCCGGTTGCAAGGAAATCCGCGCCCTGGTGCTGGTAGCGGCGCCGGTCGGTATCGATACGGTTCTGGCCAAGCATCCCGACGTGCACATCTACACCGCGTCCATCGACGACGGCCTCAACGAGCACGGCTACATCATGCCGGGCCTGGGCGACGCCGGCGACCGCATTTTCGGCACGACGCAGAAGACGGAATAGCGGCCGGGGTACGGCCACGAAAAAAAACGCCAGCCCGCAGGCTGGCGTTTTGCATCGGGCCCACGGCCCCTCAGGCCGCCAGACGCTCCATGCGTCCGTCCAGGTGCTGGCCGAACCACTGCAATTGCGAAGCCAATCCCGCCACCTCGCCCACGATCAAGAGCGCCGGCGAACGGATCGCGTGCTCGGCGGCCAGCGCCGGCAATTGCTCCAGCGCGCCAGACAACACCCGTTGCTCGGGCCGGCTGCCGTTCTCGATCAGCGCGAACGGCGTGTCCGCCGAGCGGCCGTGGGCCAGCAGGCGGCTGGTCAGCAGATCCAGCTGCCCCACACCCATGTAGAAGGCCAGGGTCTGTTTTTCACGGGCCAGCGCGGGCCAGTCCAGGTTGTCCTCGTCTTCGCGGCAATGCGCGGTGACCAGGCGGACGGACTGGGCGTGTTCGCGGTGCGTCAGCGGAACGCCGGCATAGGCGGCACAGGCCAGCGCGGCGGTGATGCCGGGCACTACTTCATAGCGCACGCCGTGCGTGCGCAGGTATTCCAGTTCCTCACCGCCGCGCCCGAAGATGAAGGCGTCGCCGCCCTTGAGCCGCACGACGCGGCGGCCGGCGCGCGCGTGCTCGACCATCAGCCTGTGGATGCGGGCCTGGGTGGCGTTGTGGTCCTCGCCGGGCAGCTTGCCGACCGATACGCGCTCGGCGTCGCGGCGCGCCAGCGACATGACGTCGGCGCTTACCAGGCGGTCATGCAGGATCACGTCGGCCTCGTTCAGCGCGCGCAATGCCTTCAGCGTCAGCAGGCCGGGGTCGCCGGGGCCAGCGCCCACCAGCACCACGCTGCCGGCGTCGGGCGCCCGCGGCGCCGCCAATGCCGCCGCCAGCGCGGCTTCGGCCTGGGCCGGCTGCTGCTGGCGCAGGAAGCCGGCCACTGGGCCGTCCAGCAGCCAGTCGTAGAAGCGGCGGCGCGCGCCCAGGTCGGGATGACTGGCGCGGATGCGCTTGCGATAGCTGGCGGCCAGCCCGGCCAACTGGCCCAGGGTGTGGTCGAACAGCGATTCGATGCGTTCCCGGATGCGCCGCGCCAGCACCGGCGCCACGCCGGACGAGGAAATCGCGACGATGACCGGCGAGCGGTCGACGATGGACGGCACCTGGAAGGACGACAGTTCGGGATCGTCCACCACGTTGCTGAAGATGCGCCGGACGGCGGCGGCCTCCGAGACGGCGGCGTTGGTCTCGCGGTCGTCGGTGGCCGCGACCGCCAGCCAGACTTCGTCGAGCCAGGCGGGATCGAAGCGGCCGGACAAATGGCGGATGCGGCCTTCGGCGGCCAGCGCGGCCAGGGCGGGCGTCAGTTCCGGCGCGCCCACCAGCACGTCGGCGGAGGCTTCCAGCAGCGACAGCGTCTTGCGTTCGGCGACGGCGCCGCCGCCCACCACCAGGACCAGCCTGTCTTTCAGATCGGCAAAAATCGGGAAAAGCTTCATGAATGCCAGCCTCGGGCGTACCCGGCATAGTGTTGTTGGATCATAGGAAGGGGGCTTCATCCCCACAACTTTTGATTTCTTTGTTCCATATAACCAAAGCTCATTAAGTGGATTTGCCCAGCCAGGCGCTCATCTCCACGACCTCCCGGGCGACCTCGCCCAGCCGCTTCTGGCTTTGCATGGCGCGCTGGCGCAACAGGCCGTGGGCCTCATCCTCGGAAATCGACCGCGCCTTCATCAGGATGCCCTTGGCCTTTTCCACCCATTGGCGGTCGGCCAGGCGCAATTGCGCGTCGCGCAGTTCTTCGCGCCGCGACTTCTCCATGGCGAAGCGCTCGATCGCCACCGTCAGCAGCGGCTCGATGCGTCCGGCAGGCACGTCGCCCACCACGTAGGCGGCGACCCCGGCGCGCAAGGCACTGCGTATGGTTTCGCGGTTGCCGTTGTCGGTGAACATCACGACCGGGCGGTCGCTGTGTTCGCTGGCGACGCACACGTTCTCCAGCGTGTCGCGGCCGGGGGCGTCGCTGTCTATCAGCACCACGTCGGGCGCGGCCTGCGCGATGGCGGCGGCCAGATCCATGTCCGGCGCCATTTCGGCCACGACATGTACGCCCGCTGCGGCCAGCGTCTGCCGCAGCGACGCCGCGCGTCCTTCGCCATCGTTGAGCAGCATGACCTTGAGCATGAGATTCCCCTCTGATGCTTCCTGTCATGCAAGTTCCATGCCATCGCATTCTTCGACGACGGCCAGTCGGTGCGCACAGCGCCGGAGCGCGCCCGGCACATGGATGGTGCGCTGCCGCAACCGACGGTGCACCAAGTTGGTTCGCACCCCGTTTCATGCCTTGCCCGCTGGCCCGGCGCGATGCGGAGCAGCGCTAGTGCAGGCGCGGCCTGGCGGCGAGCCAGGCAATATCCCATTCTTTCTGGCACGCCATTTGCTTCAGTGGAAGTGGGCGGCCAACGAAGGTCGGCCCACGCAACGCGCCGCAATCAGCGGCAAGGGACAACGACGTTCCGCAGCGCCACTGGATGGAAATCCATGGCGCGCGGGACGTTTTTTTTTGCCAGGAGCCATGCATGACGCCATCGACCCATAGCCCCTCCACCGACGCCGCCGCGGGCGGGGATCTCAGCGCCAACGCCGCACGCCGCAAATGGCTTTGCGGCACGGCGCGCGCGGTGGCCGGCGCCAGCCTGCTGTCGCTGGTCGATCCGCTGGTGCGGGCCGGCGCCTGGGCCGCCGGCACCGACGCGCCCGAGAAGACCGAGGTCAAGATCGGCTTCATTCCGCTGACCGATTGCGCTTCGGTCGTGATGGCCTCGGTACTGGGCCTGGACAAGAAGCACGGCGTGACGATCACGCCGTCCAAGGAAGCGTCCTGGGCCGCCGTGCGCGACAAGCTCATGAACGGCGAGCTGGACATGGCCCACGTGCTGTACGGCCTGGTCTACGGCGTGCACCTGGGCATAGGCGGGCCGAAGAAGGACATGGCCGTGCTGATGAGCCTGAACCAGAACGGCCAGGCCATCACGCTGTCGAACAAGCTGCTGGCGGCGGGCGTGCGCGACGGTGAATCGCTGGCCAAGCTGATGGCGTCCGACAAGCGCGAATACACCTTTGCCCAGACCTTTCCCACCGGCACGCACGCGATGTGGCTGTACTACTGGCTGGCGACCTACGGCATCCATCCCATGAAGGACGCCAAGGTCATCACCGTGCCGCCGCCGCAGATGGTCGCCAACATGCGCGTGGGCAACATGGACGGCTATTGCGTGGGCGAGCCCTGGGGCGCGCGCGCCATCCTGGACAAGATCGGCTACACCGCCGTCACTTCGCAGGGCATCTGGACCGACCACCCCGAGAAGGTGCTGGGCACGAGCGCCGACTTCGTATCGCGCCACCCGAACACGGCGCGCGCGGTGACCGCCGCCATTCTTGAGGCCGGCAAGTGGATAGACGCCTCGCCCGCCAACCGCCAGAAAACCGCCGAGACCATCGCTGCCAAGTCCTATGTCAACACGGACGCCAGCGGCATCGTCGACCGCATGCTGGGCCGCTACGACGATGGGCTGGGGAAAAGCTGGACGGACGAGCACGCCATGCGCTTTTACGCCGACGGCGCCGCCAATTTCCCATACCTGAGCGACGGCATGTGGTTCCTGACGCAGCACAAGCGCTGGGGGCTGCTGAAGGAACATCCCGATTATCTGGCGATGGCGAAACAGATCAACCGGATCGACCTCTACAAGCAGGCCGCGCAGGCCGCCGGCGTGGCGCTGCCGGCCAGCGAGATGCGCACTTCGAAACTCATCGACGGCGTGGTCTGGGACGGCAGCAACCCTGCCGCCTACGCCGACGGATTCAAGGTCCGGGCCTGAGCGCCGATACAAAAGGGGCATGCAATGTCTGACGCAACGAGTATGAGCCGCGGCGATGAACTCCTCGCCCTCTGGCGCGAACGTCTGGAGTCCGCGCTGCGGGCCGTGGTGGGGCCCGTGGCGGGCTTCGCGCTGTTTGTGCTGGTGTGGCAGGTGGTGGCGATGCGGATACCGGAAATCCCCACGCCGGGCGTGACCTGGCGCGCCGCCGTGGAACTGTTTTCCGATCCGTTCTACGACAACGGCCCCAATGACAAGGGCATAGGCTGGAACCTGCTGGCATCGCTGCAGCGCGTGGCGCTCGGCTTCGGCCTGGCCGCGCTGGTCGGCATCCCCGCGGGTTTTGCCATCGGCCGCTATGCGGCGGTGCGGGCGATGTTCTCGCCCATCGTCAGCCTGCTGCGGCCGGTGTCGCCGCTGGCCTGGCTGCCGCTTGGACTGCTGCTGTTCAAGGCGGCCAACCCGGCCGCCATCTGGGCCATCTTCATCTGTTCGATCTGGCCGATGATCATCAACACCGCGGTCGGCGTGGCGCGCGTGCCGCAGGACTATCTGAACGTGGCGCGGGTGCTGAACCTGTCGGAATGGAAGGTGACCACCAAGGTGTTGCTGCCTGCCGTGCTGCCCTACATGCTGACCGGGGTGCGCCTGTCGATCGGCACTGCGTGGCTGGTGATCGTGGCCGCGGAGATGCTGACGGGCGGCACGGGCATCGGCTTCTGGCTTTGGGACGAGTGGAACAACCTGAAGGTGGAGCACATCGTCATCGCCATTTTCGTGATCGGCATCGTCGGGCTGCTGTTGGAAACTCTATTGGTTGCCCTGGCCCGCCGCTACACCTACACCGAGGAATAGCGCCATGAAGAAATACGTACGCATCGAGCGCGTGGGCCAGACGTTCAATACCCGCAAGGGCGCCTTCGTGGCGCTGCGCGACATAGACCTGACCGTGGAGCAGGGCGAGTTCATCACGCTGATCGGCCATTCCGGCTGCGGCAAATCGACCCTGCTCAATCTCATCGCCGGCCTGACCCGCCCCACCAGCGGCGTGCTGCTGTGCGCGGAGCGCGAGATCACCGGCCCCGGCCCGGACCGCGCCGTGGTGTTCCAGAACCATTCGCTGCTGCCCTGGCTGAGCTGCTTCCAGAACGTATATCTGGCGGTGGAGCGGGTGTTCGGCGCCAAGGAGAAGCGCCCGCAGTTGGTCGAGCGCACACGCGCGGCGCTGGACCTGGTGGGCCTGTTGCCGGCGCAGAACAAGCTGCCGCGCGAGATTTCCGGCGGCATGAAGCAGCGCGTGGGCATTGCGCGCGCCCTGGCGATCGAGCCGGGCGTGCTGCTGATGGACGAGCCCTTCGGCGCGCTCGACGCGCTGACCCGCGCGCACCTGCAGGACGAACTGCTGAAGATCGTCGCCAAGACGCGCACCACCACCGTCATGGTCACGCACGACGTCGATGAAGCCGTGCTGCTGTCCGACCGCATCGTGATGCTGACCAACGGTCCGGCCGCGACCATCGGCGAAATCCTGCCCGTGCCGTTGTCCCGTCCGCGCGACCGCGTGCGGCTGGCCAATGACGCGGCCTATCTGGCGTGCCGGGCCGCGGTGGTGGACTTCCTGCACCGCCGCCATGGCAACCCCGAGCGCTCGCAGGCGGCGCTCCAGGCCAACGCGGCGCTGGATGCCGACCCGCAGCCGCTGGCCGAGGCCGGGGCATCGCGCGCAGCCGCGTAGGGGCCGTCATGGAGGCGAAGCAGAAGCTGGTGGTGGTCGGCAACGGCATGGCGGGCATACGCACGCTGGAAGAACTGCTGAAGCTGACGCCCGATCTGTACGAGATCACGGTATTCGGCGCCGAGCCGCATCCGAACTACAACCGCATCCTGCTGTCGCCAGTGCTGAGCGGTGAACAGAGCTTGCGGGATATCGTGCTCAACGATGAGGACTGGTACCTCCGCCACGGCATCCGCCTGTTGTTGAACCGCAAAGTTGTGGGCGTCAACCGCGCCCGGCGCATCGTGCTGGCGGACGATGGGTCCGAGACGCCCTACGACCGGCTGCTGTTGGCCACCGGCTCGAAGCCGTTCATCCTGCCTGTGCCGGGCAGCGATCTGGACGGCGTCGTCGCCTTTCGCGATATCGGCGACGTGAACCAGATGATAGAGGCGTCCTCGCGCTACCGGCACGCGGTGGTGATAGGCGGTGGCCTGTTGGGCCTGGAGGCCGCCAACGGCCTGGCTGCGCGCGGCATGGATGTGGCCGTGGTGCATTTGGGGGCATCGCTGCTGGACCGGCAGCTGGACGGCGGCGCCGCGGCCATGCTGCGCCGCGGGCTGGAGGTGCGCGGCCTGAAGTTCCTGCTGGGGCGCCAGACCCGCGAGATCCTGGGAGGGGCCGACGGGCGGGTGCGCGCGCTGCGCTTCGCGGACGGGGAAGAGATTGCGGCTGACCTGGTGGTGATGGCGGTGGGCGTCAGGCCCGACACCGAACTGGCCGAGCGCTGCGGCCTGCATGTGAACCGCGGCGTGGTGGTCAGCGATACCTTGCAGACCTATGACCCGCGCATCTACGCGGTGGGCGAATGCGTCAGCCATCGCGGCACCGCCTACGGCCTGGTCGCGCCCCTGTACGAACAGGCGAAGGTGGCGGCCAACCATCTGGCGCTGCACGGCATCGGCCGCTACGAAGGCAGCGTGACGTCGACGCGGCTCAAGGTCACCGGCATCGATCTGTTTTCCGCTGGCGATTTTGCCGGCGGGCAGCAGACCGAGTCGATCACGCTGGCCGATACACCAGGCGGCGTCTACAAGAAATTGGTGATCCGCGACGACAAGCTGGTGGGCGCCTGCCTGTACGGCGACACGGCGGATAGCGCCTGGTATGTGCGCCTGATCCGCGAGGGCCGGCGCATCGGCGCATTGCGCGAGCGGCTCATGCACGGCGAAGGCGCCGCGGAGGAATAGGAAATGGATGCGCCCATGGCTCGCCTGATCGATAGCGTGGACGCGGCGCCGCAAGGCGTGCGCGAAGTGGCGTCGGTATGCTGCTATTGCGGCACCGGCTGCGGCGTGCGGGTGCAAACGCGCGATGGCGCGGTGCTCCGCGTGCGCGGCGACGAGCAGCATCCGGCCAACCATGGCAAGCTCTGCAGCAAGGGCCTGGCGCTGGCGGACACGGTGCGGCGCGACGGCGCGCGCGTGCTGTCGGCGCAATGGCGCGAGACGCGCGCCCACCCCCAGCGCGCCATCGCGCTGGACCAGGCGCTGGATATCGCGGCGGCCAAGCTGGCCGACACCATTGCGCGGCATGGCCCGGACGCCGTGGGCTTCTACCTGTCGGGGCAGTTGCTGACCGAGGATTACGCGGTCTTCAACAAGCTGGCCCGCGCGCTGGCCGGCACCAACAACATCGACACCAATTCGCGCCTGTGCATGTCCAGCGCGGTCTCGGGCTACAAGCGCACGCTGGGCGCGGACGCGCCGCCGGCCTGCTACGAGGACCTGGACCTGGCCGACACGGTGCTGATCGCCGGCTCCAACATGGCCTATGCGCATCCCGTGCTGTTCCGGCGGCTGGAGGCCGCGCGGGCGCGGCGTCCAGGCATGAAGGTCATTGTCGCGGATCCTCGGCGTACCGACACCGCGGCCTTCGCCGACCTGCACCTGCAATTGGCGCCGGGCACGGATGTGGCCATGTTCCACGCCATGCTCAATGTCATGGAGCAGGAGGGGCTGCTGGACCACGGCTACATCGAGCGGCATACAGAAGGCTTCGAGCCCCTGATGGCGCGCGCTCGGCGGTACACCCCGCAAGCCGCGCAGGAGATCTGCGGCGTGCCGGCGGAGGACATCGTCCAGGCGGCGCGCTGGTTCGGCGCGGCCGGCGCGGCGCTGTCGCTCTACACCATGGGCTTGAACCAGTCGGCCAGCGGCACCGACAAGAACGCCGCCCTGATACATCTGCATTTGGCGACCGGGCAGATCGGCAAGCCGGGCGCGGGGCCGTTTTCGCTGACGGGGCAGCCCAACGCGATGGGCGGGCGCGAGGCGGGCGGCATGGCCACGCTGCTGCCGGGCCATCGCGATCCCGCGTCGGCGGCCGACCGCGAGGCGGCCGCCGCGCTGTGGGGCGTGGACGCCGTGCCGCGGGCGCCGGGCGCCACCGCGCTGGATATGTTCGACGCGGCGCGCGAAGGTCGCATCAAGGTGCTGTGGATCGCGGCCACCAACCCGGCGCAGTCCCTGCCGGATCAGGCCCGGGTGCGCGCTGCGCTGGAGCGCGCCGAGTTTGTCATCGTGCAGGAGGCGTACGCGGGCACCGAAACCCTGGCCTATGCGGACCTGGTGCTGCCCGCTGCCACCTGGCCCGAGAAGTCCGGCACCGTGACCAACTCGGAGCGCCGCATCAGCCGGGTGCGCGCGGCGATCGATCCGCCCGGCGACGCGCAGCCGGATTGGCGGCTGGCGCAGGCGGTCGCGCTGCGCCTGGCTGCCCGCATGGCCCCGCACAAGGCGGCGCTGTTCGCCTACCGGGATGAAAGCGAGGTCTTTGCCGAGCATGCCCGGACCACGGCGGGCCGGGACCTGGACTACAGCGGGCTGGATTATGCGGCGCTGCATGCGCACGGACCGCAACAATGGCCGTACCGGCAAGGTCAGGGCACGGCGCGCCTGTATGCCGATGGCGTGTTTCCCACGGCCAGCGGACGCGCCCGTTTCTGCGACGTGGATTACCGTCCGGTCGCCGAAGCCGCTACGCCGGAATATCCGCTGCGGCTCACCACCGGCCGCCTGCGCGACCATTGGCACACCATGGCGCGCACGTCGCTGGCCCGCGTGCTGACGCAGCATGTCGAGGAACCCTGGGTGTCCATGCATCCCGAAGACATGCGCCGGCTCAAGCTGGACCCCGGCGCGCTGGCCAGGCTGGCGTCGCGCCGGGGTAGTGTGGTGCTACCCGTGCAGGCGGACGATACGCTGACGCCGGGACAGGTGTTCCTGCCCATGCATTGGGGCAGCGCCTACATGGCGGGGCTGGGAGTGAACGCGTTGACCAACCCGGCCGCCGATCCCATTTCGCGCCAGCCGGAACTCAAGCACAGCGCCGTGTCGGCCATACCGGCAGGCCTGCCATGGCAGGCCGCGGGCTGGCTGCAGGGCGACAGCGCCTTGTTGCGCGCGCGGCTGGCGCCCTGGCTGGGACTCTTCGATTACGCGGTGGTCCTGCCGGCGGGCGCGGGTGGCGTGCGGATGCGCCTGGCGGCCTGCGCCGCGCCGCCGGCAGAGGTCCTGGATGCGATGGCGGATGCGCTGGACCTGCACCTGCCCGACGTGGCTTTCGACGATCCCGCGCGCGGCCAGATGCGCAGGGTGAGGGTGGAGCAAGGCGCTTTGCGCGGCTTTCTGCTGACGGGAGATCTGCGGGCGCAGGATGCGCTGTTGTCCTGGGCCGGCGGCGGCGACGCGCCGGCCAGCGTGGCGGCGCTGCTGACCGGACGGATTGCGGGCGCGGTCCGCTCGCGCGCGGTCTGCGTCTGCAACGGCGTGAGCGAGGCCGCGATTCTTGCCGGTATCGCCCGGGGCTGCGATCTGGCGGCCTTGAAGACTGCGCTGGGCTGCGGCACTGGCTGCGGTTCCTGCGTGCCGGAGATCCAGGTCCTGATCGGCCGCGCCGCGCCCGCCGCCGCGCCGGCGTAGCCGCTGCCAGCGTGGTCGCGGCCGACACGTTCCGACACGCGCCGCGTCTCGCAACCGGTGTAGTATCAAGCCAGCCATGCGCCAGGCGCGGGCGGTTTTCATCCGGATTCATGGAGTGGCTTGTGACGATGCGAAAAATGGCATCCCTGATTTTTACGGCGGGCGCGCTGGGCGCGGCCGCCGCGGCGCAGGCCGGCGTGTGCGATGCGCAGTTCATGCATGACGGCGGCACGGTGCAACTGACCGGCACCGGCAATCTGGCGCTGGGCGCCGACCTGTCTTTCGCCGAAGTTACAAAAAGCAATGGCGACAACTGCCGCGCGCGCGTGCAGGGCGTGGCCACGTTCAGCTATGCGGGCCTGCCCCCGGGAAAGTCCAAGCTGGATTACCTGATGACGGTCAAGGGCGGCCAGGCCACCTTCCTGCGCTATGCCACCGCGGGCGAGGCCCCCAAGCCTTCCGAAGGCCAGTTCGACCTGCGCATGCTGGGTCTCTTCGCCTATGACGGCAAGCTCAGCGCCGGCCAGAAATTGCCTGGCTCGTCGTTCCGCTTGAAGATCGGCAAGGAAGCGCCCGTCGGCGGCCAGCCCAGCACCACGGTGCGCATCGGTGAGAAGACCGTGGGGCAGAAGGCTGCGGTGAATACCGCGCTGGGCTCGCAGTCTTGCCATCCGATCACCTACACCCGCAATTCCGATCCCACCATGGCCACGTTTCAGGGCCTGACGATCCCCATCCCGGGCATGAACACCACCGTGACGGACTGGTACTGTCCGGCGATCAATCTGGTGATGAAGCAGGACATCGATCAGGGCGGCGTCAAATCCGCCGTTGAGATTACGCAAATCAAGTAGCACACCGTAGCAAGCGCGCCGTGTCTCCCGCATGGCGGCTGGTATGATGGTTCCGTCATTGACACACAACAGGAGCTCAAATAATGGCCACGAGAAAATCCGAAGAAGTCGCAAAAGAAAAACTCATCGACAGTGTCAAGTCCAGCCTGAATGACGCCGAAAGCCTGCTGCGCGAAGCCGCCAGCAGCACCGGCGACAAGGCCAACGAATTGCGCGACCGCGCGCTGACGTCCTTGAAGCGCACGCGCGAAGCGCTGTACGAAGCGCAGGACGCCGTGCTGGAACGCGGCCGCAAGGCTGCCCGCGCGACCGACGACTACGTGCACGACAATCCCTGGCAAGCCATCGGCATCGCAGGCGTGACCGGCCTGCTGCTCGGCTTGCTGATCAGCCGCCGCTGATAGGGCAGGACATCCGGGCGGGCGGCGCGGGCGCAAGACCGCGCTTCCCGCCCGGCGTCCTTTTCAGCCATGGGTCTACGAAAATCTGTTTTCGGCGTTGCCTCCAGCGTGGTCGGGCTGTTGCGCACGCGCCTGGAACTGCTGGCGCTGGAAGCGGCGGATGAAAAAGCGCGCTTGCTCAAGCTTTTGGGCATGGCGTTTGCTGCGCTGCTGTTCCTGACGCTGGCGGTGCTGGTCTTCACCGTCACGGTCGCGGTGGCGTTCTGGCCCACTGAAGACCGCTACCTGGCCCTGGGCCTGTTGGCGGGCTTCTATGGCCTGGTCGGCGTGGCCTTGCTGGTTGCAGTGCGCCGCGGGCTGGTCTACGGCGCGCCGCCATTCGCCGCCACGCTCGAGGAACTCGGGCGCGACGCCGAATTGCTGGAGCGGGTGCGCGACGCGCAAGACGACGACGAAGCGCAGGCGCGCCGGCGCGAGGAGGGCTGAAACATGACGAAAAGGTCTCCCACCGTCGACCGCGCCGTGCGCATCGAGCTGCTGCGCGCCCGCGCCGCCATCGAACGCGAATCGCTGGCGCAGAGCATCGCGGCCACCGGACGCAAGCTGGAACCGGCCGCGCTCCTCAAGGGGCTCTTGCCCGGCCTGGCTTCGGGCGGCGCATCGCGCTGGGCCTTGCAGGCGATCAGCCTGGCGCGCCGCTATCCCATCGTCAGTTCATCGCTGTCCGCCATGATCATGCGCGGCGGCAAGCGCTCCAAGCTTTTGAAGATCGCCGGCGGCGCCTTTGTCGGCTGGCAACTGTTCAAAGCCTGGCAGAACTCGCGCCGCGATGATGATCCATCAGATGACAGGCGCTGAAGCTATGGCGTTGCCCAACAAGAAGCCTGCCTTAAAAAAGGCAGTTTTTTTTATGCATGGATTCAGCGCTACGCTGCGCTGTTCGAGCCAGGCCGAGCCATAAAGCAAAAGCCCCGGCTCTAGGCCGGGGTGGGAATCAGGTCTTACATGATGGGTCGTAGGCTTGCGCCCATTGGAAGCCATCACCAACCTTAGAGGGATTGTATTTAGGTCCACCCGCGGTCGTCAACGGCGGTGGCCTGTTCCTTCTTCCAGGCTTGGCGCCATGCCCCACACATTGCAGTACCGCCCGCTATTGATCGATGCGCTCATCAGCAACGAGCGCATCAACAGCTATCAGAGCGTATTCAACCCTGCGAACGACGTGGAACTGATGGGGGCCTACTTGTGGAATGCACATGCCTGCGGTGCGTTGTACCCGCTTATGGGCGCGGTGGAAATCAGCTTGCGAAACGCCATCGACCGGGCGCTGGTCGCGGATCTGGGGCGGTTCTGGTGGGCGGGTGGCAAGCTGCGCTACCGCTCCTACGCGCCCGGCACGGATACGCCGCATCCGGTGCAGGCGGTGCGGAACAACTTCGCCAAAGCGACCCGCAACCATGCTTCCGAACAGCGCCGCCGCCACGCAATGCGCGGCAATGTGATGCCGCAGCATCATGGTGTCATCGCCAAGACTGAATTCTCGACCTGGGAATTCCTGCTGGATGCCGAGTTCATGGGACGCGGGTTGATCTGGCCCAAGCACCTGTCCGCCGTGTTTCGCGGGGCGTGGCCGATGCGTCAGGCGGGAGGGATGCTGGCCCATGTGCAGGATCTGGTCGCCACGTTGCGCGACTTTCGCAATCGCCTGTTTCATCATGAACCGGCATGGAAGCGGTACGGCGTGCTGAGCGAGACGGACGCCTTGCAGCACTTGCAGGAAAAGACCGCCAAAGCGGAAAGCCTGTTGACGTTGATCCACCCCGAAAATTTGCGATTGTTGCAAGCCAATGGTCTTTTACGGGATGCGCAGCGGGCCTGCACAGCGTCGGAAATCAGACGCTTTCAGCATCTGGCGCAAACGCATCGGATCAATTCGTTGGACACACTGAACGAGTTGGTTACGCGCAGCGCTCGGGAGAACAGAGCCTTGATCGCCCGGCTGCATCAGGGGCAGGATCAGCGCTTCCTGATCCTGCCGCGATAACGCCGGTCCCGATACGAGAGGCTGGGCAGGATTACAAGCCCAACTGCCCCCACATCTCATCCACGCGCTTCTTGACGTCCGCATCCATGGTGATGGGAGTACCCCATTCCCGATTGGTTTCGCCGGGCCACTTGTTGGTGGCGTCCATGCCCATCTTGCCGCCCAGGCCGGAGACCGGCGAGGCGAAATCCAGATAGTCGATGGGCGTGTTTTCCACCAGCAAGGTGTCGCGCACCGGGTCCATGCGGGTGGTCATCGCCCACACCACTTCCTTCCAGTCGCGCGGATTGATGTCCTCGTCCACCACCACGATGAACTTGGTGTACATGAACTGGCGCAGGATGCTCCACAGGCCGAACATGACGCGCTTGGCGTGGCCGGCGTACTGCTTGCGGATCGACACCACCGCCAGGCGGTAGCTGCAGCCTTCCGGCGGCAGGTAGAAGTCCACGATCTCGGGCAGTTGGCGGCGCAGCAGCGGCACGAAGACTTCGTTGAGCGCCACGCCCAGCACGGCCGGTTCGTCGGGCGGTTTGCCAGTGTAGGTGGAGTGGTAGATGGGATTGCGCCGCATCGTGATCCGCTCCACCGTGAAGACGGGGAACCAGTCCTGCTCGTTGTAGTAGCCGGTGTGGTCGCCGTAGGGGCCTTCCAGCGCCATTTCGTAATCGGTGTTCGGCGGCGGGTTGACGCCTTCGGGCACGACGGGCGCGATGGCGCGCGGGTCGGAGGACGGCAGCAGATGGCCTTCCAGCACGATTTCGGCCCAGGCCGGCACGGACAGATCGCTGCCCAGCGCTTTCGCGACCTCGGTGCGGGAGCCGCGCAGGAGGCCGGCGAACTGGTACTCGGACAGGCTGTCGGGCACCGGCGTGACCGCGCCCAGCGTGGTGGCCGGGTCGGCGCCCAGGGCCACGGCGATGGGGAAGGGCGTGCCGGGGTGCGCCAGGGCGTGGTCGCGGAAATCCAGCGCGCCGCCGCGGTGCGACAGCCAGCGCATGATCAGCTTGTTGGGACCCAGCAATTGCTGCCGGTAGATGCCCAGGTTCTGGCGGCGGGCGTTGGGGCCGCGCGTGATCACCAGGCCCCAGGTCAGGAGCGGCGCCACGTCGCCGGGCCAGCAGGTCTGGATCGGCAGGCGGTTCAGGTCCACGTCCTTGCCTTCCCAGACGATTTCCTGGCAGGCGGGACTTTTGACGTTCTTGGGGCTCATGTCCCACAGCGCGGACTTCAGCATCGAGACCTTGGCCAGCGCGTCGCGCAGGCCTTTGGGCGCTTCGGGCTCGCGCAGCGAGGCGAGCAGTTCGCCGATGTCGCGCAGGGCGCTGACGTCGTCGGCGCCCATGCCGCGGGCCACGCGGGCCGGGGTGCCGAACAGGTTGGCCAGCACCGGCATCTGCGCCGGCTGGCCATTGTGCTGCGCGTTTTCGAACAGCAGGGCAGGCCCTTCCGCGCGCAGGACTCGGTCGGATATTTCAGTCATTTCCAGCCGGGTGGACACCGGCGCAGCGATGCGTCGGAGCTCGCCCATGCGTTCAAGTTGGGCGATGAAGTCTCTAAGGTCGCGGTATTTCACTACAGATCCCAGCTATTTGGTTACATATTGGGTAGACAGAGAGGTTAACATTGACTCCCTCTTTTTTAACGCAGGAGGTTTTATGCCCGATGCGTCAGTGGCCAGCCTGTTCCGAAGCCTGGCCCAAGGAGTGCACCAATATCTTGCCGAGTCCCTGCGCATTTGCTCCGTTTATCTGGGCATTGCGGTCATTGTGACGGTAAGCATGGGATTCGCCCTGCCTGGTTTGCGCGACCAGGCATTGCAAGTGCACAAAGCCTTGTTGACCGCCCTAGCGCCTTCATCCATGCAAACCGGCACCGAATCCGAAGCCGGTTCCGAACTGGGTTCCGACATGTCGTCGGCAATTGCCATGGCCGTTCCCAACGCCCCCGCCAGCAACGCCACCGGCATGCTGGGGCCAGCCCGCGTCGCCCCTCCGGCGCCCAAGCCTGTCGCCATGACCGCCACCGGTCCGCAGGCGGAAGCCTTGCGCAACTATATTTCGCGCAAGTACAAGGTCGCCTATGACGCCACCGGCCCGCTGCTGAACGTGGTGTACAAGGTCAGCCGCGAAAAGCAGCTGGATCCGTTGTTGGTGCTGGCTGTGATCGCCATCGAGTCCCGCTACAACCCGCTGGCCGAAAGCCACGTGGGCGCGCAGGGGCTGATGCAGGTGATGACCAGCGTGCACCAGGAAAAATTCGACGCGGTCGGCAAGACCGCGCTGGACCCGGCCGCAAATATCGGGGTCGGAGCCACGATCCTGCGCGATTGCATCAATCGCCGCGGTTCGATCGATGGCGGCCTGGCATGCTACGTCGGCGCCACGGGACCGGACGACAATGGCTACGGCGCCAAGGTGCAGGCGGAACGCCGCCGCCTGGCGCTGGCTTCCGGGATCGCGCTGGCGCGCGATTGATCGCCGTAATGGCCCGAATGCAAAGCGCGTCCCTTGGGACGCGCTTTGTTTTTTGGGGTGTTCAAGATCAGCCCTGCAGCAGCCGGCCGATGCGGGCGACCGCCTCTTCCAGGCGGTCCAGGCCGGTGGCATAGGAAAAGCGCATGGTGTGGCTGCCATGGGCCGGCCCGAAGTCCAGGCCCGGCACGGCGGCCACGCCGGCCTCCAGCAGCAGGCGCTGCGAGAACGCGGCGCTATCCATGCCCAGGTTGGCGATGTCGGCATAAATATAGAAGGCGCCGTCGGGCTTCACCGGCACCTGGATGCCCATGCGCTCGAATTCCGGCAGCAGGTAGTCGCGGCGCTGCTTGAAGGCCTCGCGGCGGTGCTCGAAGGTCTTCATCGCGCCCGGCTCGAAGCAGGCCAGCGCGGCGTGCTGCGCCAGCGTGGGCGCGCAGATCGCCAGGCTGGCGGCGATTTTCTCCACCGGCGCCACCATGTCCTCGGGCACGATCATCCAGCCCAGGCGCCAGCCCGTCATGTGGAAGTACTTCGAGAAGCTGTTGATGACGATGACGTCGTCGTCCAGCGTCAGGGCCGAGCGGGGCTGGCCTTCATAGGACAGCCCCAGGTAGATTTCGTCGACGATGGCGAAGCCGTCGCGGGCGCGGACCTGAGCCAGCAGCTCGGCCAGCTCGCCGTGGTCGATCGAGGTGCCGGTGGGGTTGCTGGGCGAGGCGACCAGCACGCCCTGGGTGGCGGGCGTCCAGTGGCTGGCCACGTCCTGCGCCGACAGCTGAAAGCGCTTGGCCGCCGTGCTCGGGATCAGGCGCGGCACACCGCCCGCCGCCAGCACGAAGTTGCTGTTGGCGGGGTAGGAGGGATCCGGCATCAGCACTTCGCCGCCCTGGTTGACCAGCGCCGCGCAGGCCAGCGTCAGGGCGCCGGAGGCGCCCGCGGTGACGATGACGCGGGCCGGATTGATCCGGGCGCCGAACTGTTCGTGGTAGAACCGGGCGATGGCCTCGCGCAGCGGCGTCAGGCCGGCCGAGGGGCTGTAGCCGCTGAGGCCGGCGCGGGCTGCGCGCTCCAGCGCTTCCACGACCTGGGGGGGCGCGGTAAAGTCCGGTTCGCCGATGCCCAGGCTGATAATGTCCTTGCCAGCCGCCTGCAGCGCTTGCGCCTGCTTGAATAGTTCCATTACCTGGAAGGTCAGGAAGTCGTTGGTGCGATGGGCAAGGCGGGGCATCGGATTCTCGAAGGCGTTTGTAGCGAAAAAGGAATTGTAGTCATGCAGCCATCCCGGCGCGCTTTCCTCATGGGCCGTCGTCCGGTCCGCAGCCCGTGGTCGGCCTTCATCGAGCGGCTGGGCCTGCTCTGCCAGGGTTCCGTTCGAGATCTGGGCGAGGCGGGAGAGGGCGGCCCGCGGGGCCTGCTGACGCCGGCGCGCGACGCGGATGTGGCGCACGCGCGCACGCTGTGTGCCGAATATCGCGTGACGCTGGCGCTGCACGGGGCTGAAGGACCTTTCGAGACCGCTCATGGACCAGTCCTCAGGGTGGACCCATCCGCCCTGACCGGCCTGGTGCGCCTGTCCGGCGATAGCGGGCGCTGGCGCGCGCAGCCGGGCACGCCGGTAGCGGCGCTGGCCCAGGCAGGGCTGCGGCAGTTCGCCGGCCTGCCCGGGAACATGACGCTGGCCGAGTGGCTGGCGGCCAAGGCCAACTGGCCCGCCGGGCGCTGCGCCGACTCCGGCGTGCTGGCGCTGGAGGTGATGCTGGCCGACGGCATAGAGGAAACGCTGGGGCCGTTCGGCGAGTCGGACGTCCAGCCGCTGCGTTCCGCTACCGTGCAGCGTCTGGTGCCGGCGCTGTTCCAGCTGGCTTCGGGCGGCGATGCCTTCGCCACCCGGGACGGCGAGCGCTGGCTGGGCCGCTACCGGCTGGACGCGCTCAAGCCCGACGCGCCCGCCACCGTCAACCTGGCGCATCTGCTGCTGGGGCATGGCGGCACGCTGGCCTGGGTGCAGTCGGTGACGCTGGCCGACGCCGCGCCGGCGCCGCAGCCGCGGGCGGAGCGGGAGGAGCCGCCTGGTCTGGCCACCACCCGGCTGGACTCCCGGGTGAAGGCCCTGTTCGACCCGGATGGACGGTTCCCCTTATTCCACATCGCGGAATAGCGACAATTTGTAAGCTGGCGCTAACATGGGACGCGTCTGCTTATCCAACGGGCAGGCGGGCATTGCCGAGGTATCGCGGCGTCCGTCATCGGAATAGAATTCCCCCCTTTCGTGTCACACACTCTAGCCAGTAGCCGCCACTATGGATGCCAATCTCCGCAAAGCCGCCCTTGAATACCATGAGCTTGGACGCCCCGGCAAAATCTCGGTCACGCCGACCAAGCAGCTCACCAACCAGCGCGACCTGGCCCTGGCGTACTCGCCCGGCGTGGCGGCGGCCTGCGAAGAAATCGTGGCCGATCCGGCCAATGTGTACCGCTACACGGCGCGCGGCAACCTGGTGGGCGTGATCACCAACGGCACCGCGGTGCTGGGCCTGGGCAATATCGGCGCATTGGCCTCCAAGCCGGTGATGGAAGGCAAGGCGGTGCTGTTCAAGAAGTTTGCCGGCCTGGACGTTTTCGACATCGAGATTAACGAGACCGACCCGGACAAGCTGGTCGAGATCATCGCCGGCCTGGAAGCCACCTTCGGCGGCATCAACCTCGAAGACATCAAGGCTCCGGAGTGCTTCACGGTCGAACGCAAGCTGCGCGAGCGCATGAAGATTCCGGTCTTCCATGACGACCAGCACGGCACCGCGATCTGTGTGTCCGCCGCCTTCATCAACGGCCTGAAGGTCGTGGGCAAGGACATCAAGCAGGTCAAGGTGGTGACTTCCGGGGCAGGCGCCGCCGCGCTGGCCTGCCTGGACCTGATGGTGGACTTGGGCCTGCCGCTGGAAAACGTCTGGGTCACCGACATCGAAGGCGTGGTCTACGAAGGCCGCACCGTGCTGATGGACCCGGACAAGGCGCGCTTCGCGCAGAAGACCGACGCCCGCAAGCTGGCCGAAGTGATCCAGGGCGCCGACGTGTTCCTGGGCCTGTCGGCCGGCGGCGTGCTCAAGCCGGAAATGGTTGCGGCCATGGGTCCGCGCCCGCTGATCCTGGCGCTGGCCAACCCCACGCCCGAGATCCTGCCGGAACTGGCGCAATCGGTGCGCGACGACGTGGTCATGGCGACTGGCCGTTCGGACTACCCGAACCAGGTCAACAACGTGCTGTGCTTCCCTTACATCTTCCGCGGCGCGCTGGATGTGGGCGCCACCACCATCACCCGCGAAATGGAAAAGGCGGCGGTGTATGCCATTGCCGAGCTGGCCGAGGAAGAGCAGAACGAAGTGGTGGCCGCAGCCTACGGCACCTTTGACATTTCGTTCGGCCCCGAATACCTGATTCCCAAGCCCTTCGATCCGCGCCTGATCGTGCGCATCGCCCCGGCGGTGGCCAAGGCCGCGATGGAAGGCGGCGTGGCGACGCGTCCGCTGGCGGACCTGGAAGCCTACGAAGAGCAGCTGCAGCAGTTCGTGTACCACTCGGGCGCCTTCATGAAGCCGCTGTTCTCGGCGTCCAAGCGCATCGTGCGCGAAGGCGGTCCGGCCCGCATCGTGTTCGCCGAAGGCGAGGACGAGCGCGTGCTGCGCGCGGTGCAGGTGATCGTCGATGAAGGCCTGGCCCGTCCGATCCTGGTGGGCCGTCCGTCGGTGCTGCTGACCCGTATCGAAAAACTGGGCCTGCGGCTGCGCCTCGGGGAAGACGTCGAAGTCACCAATCCCGAATATGACGAGCGCTTCCACCAGTACTGGACCACGTACTGGGAGCTGATGTGCCGCCGCGGCATCACCAAGGAAATGGCCCGCGTGGAAATGCGCCGCCGCATGACCTTGATCGGCGCGATGATGGTGCGCCTGGGCGACGCCGACGGCATGGTCTGCGGTTCGGTGGGCGCGTACCACGACCACCTGCGCTTCGTGGACGAGGTCATCGGCCGCCGTCCTGGCCACAACGTGTACGCCGCCATGAACATCCTGCTGCTCAACGAGCGCACGGTGGTGCTGGTGGACACGCACGTCAACGATGAGCCCTCGGCCGAGCAGATCGCCGAATTCACCATTGCCGCCGCCAACGAGATGCGCCGCATGTATCTGGCGCCCAAGGTCGCGCTGCTGTCGCGGTCTAACTTCGGCTCGGGCAGTTCGGCCTCGGGCGCGAAGATGCGCCGCGCGCTGGAATTGGTGCGTCAGGCCGCGCCGGAACTTGAGATCGACGGTGAAATGCACGGCGACTGCGCGCTGGACGAGGCGCTGCGCATGCGCATTCTGCCGTCCTCCACGCTCAAGGGCCAGGCCAATCTGCTGGTGTGCCCGAACGTGGACTCGGGCAACATCGCCTACAACCTGTTGAAGACCGCCGCCGGCAGCAACGTCGCGGTGGGTCCGTTCCTGCTGGGCGCCAACGCACCGGTGCACATCCTGACCTCCAGCTCCACCGTGCGCCGCATCGTCAACATGACCGCGATGACGGTGGTCGATGTCAATACACCGCGTTGACGTGACGCCACCCGGTCCGGCGTGCCCGCGCACGCCGACCGGCCTGGTCCTGACCGGTGGCGGCGCCCGCGCCGCCTATCAGGTGGGCGTGCTCAGCGCCATCATGGAATTGCTGGATCCTGACTGGCATTCGCGTTTCCAGAATCCCTTTCACATCATCTGCGGCACGTCCGCCGGCGCCATCAACGCCGCCGCGCTGGCCTGCCGCGCCGACCGGCCCCATCTGGGCGTGCGCCGCATCCGCCGGCTGTGGTCTTCACTGAATACCGACATGATCTACCGGGCCGACGCGCCCGGCCTGATCCGCACCGGCGTGCGCTGGCTGGGGCTGCTGTCGCTGGGGTGGATGTATTCGGGCCTGACGCGCAAGCGGCCCCATTCGCTGCTGGACAACAGCCCCATGCAGGCTCTGCTGGAGCGGGTGCTGGACTTCCAGCATCTGCGCACCAACCTGGAAACCGGCGCGCTGTCGGCGCTGGCGATCACGGCCTCGGGCTATACCAGCGGCGAGCACTTGACCTTCTACCAGGCGCACACGCCCATCGAGCCTTGGCACCGCTATCTGCGCCTGGCGCTGCCCACGCCCATCGGCATCGACCACCTGATGGCTTCGTCCGCCATTCCGTTCGTCTTTCCGGCCCGGCAGGTGCAGGTGCACGGCAAGGGGGAGTGGTGCGGCGATGGCTCGATGCGCCAGCTTGCGCCCATCAGTCCTGCCATCCACCTGGGCGCGCATCGCGTGCTGGTGATCGGCACGGGTTTCCGCGACGAAACCCACCCGGAAAACCGCGAGGATTCGCCGCCTTACCCCTCGCTGGCCCAGGTCGGCGGACATGCGCTGGCCAGCATCTTTCTGGACGGCCTGTCGGCGGACGTCGAGCGCCTGGAGCGCATCAACTTCCTGATGGATCAGTCCGGCCCGGAAGGGGCGCAGCACGGGCATGCGCGCCGCATCGAGGTCCTGACGATCACGCCCAGCCAGTCGCTGGACGTCATGGCGCTGGAACATTTGCAGGATATGCCGACCCAGGCCCGTGCTCTTTTCCGCGTACTCGGTGTATCGTCCGATCCAGACCGTCCCGGCGGCGGTTCGCTGATGTCCTACCTCTTATTTGAATCCAGCTACACCAAGCGATTGATTGAACTGGGTTATGCCGATACGATGCAGCGTAACGACGAAGTGATCGCCTTTTTCAAGGGGGCTCAGGCATGACGCGCAATGGCCAATCTACTCTGCAGCGGCAGCTGATGCGCGGCGGTGCGCTGGCCCATGACGGGCTGGACAAGAAGGCCGTGGTGGACGCCGCCCATGAGCTTGGCCTGGCCCTGTTCGTCGCCAATTGCGATCCTGCCCGCAGCCGTTCCGCCGTGCTGCGCGCCATCGTCAAGGCAGTGGATTTCCCCGAATACTTCGGCGGCAACCTCGACGCCCTCTACGACTGCCTGTGCGATACCGTGCTGGACCACAAGACCGGCGTGGTGCTGTGGCTGTACAAGCTGCATTCGGGCGACCCGGCGCTGGAAGAAGATTCGGGCCGCATTGAAACCGTCTGCTCCGACGCGGCCGATTTCGCCCGCGAAAACGGCCGCGTTTTTGCGTATGTCATCGAACACGCCGGACGCCATCCGGACCCCGAGCCCGGGGTGGCGGCAGCGCCCTACGGCGAAGACCACTGATCCGGTTGTCTTACCAGGCCAGCAGCGCGCTGGCCGCCGACAGCAGCGCCAGCCCCGCGGTCTCGGTGCGCAGCACCCGGGGGCCGAATCGCACCGCCTGCACGCCCGCCTCGCGGGCCTGGGCCAATTCCTTGTCCGACCATCCTCCCTCCGGTCCCACCAGCAGGGTCAGCGCCTGCAGGCCGGGCGCGGTCCGCAGCGCGCCGGCAAGATCGTCCCGCGCTTCCGGGTGGCACAGCAGGCGCAGGCCGTCCGTGGGCTGCTGCAGCCATTCGGCCAGGGTGACCGGCGCGTCCACCGCCATCAGCCGGTTGCGGCCGCATTGTTCGCTGGCGGACTGCGCGATGCGCTGCCAATGCGCCACGCGCTTGTCCAGCCGGGCGCCCGACAGCTGCAGCACGCTGCGCTGGGCGGCGATGGGGCTGACGCGCGCGGCGCCCAGCTCCACGGCCTTTTCCACCACCCAGTCCATCTTGTCCCCGGAAGGCAGGCCCTGCACCAGGGTGACGCGGCCGCCCAGTTCGGCCTCGCGCGGCAGGAATTCGCCTAACTGGGCAAAACCAGCCTTGCCTTCCACTTCGAGCGTGGCGGGATACTCGCCGCCCTGGCCGTTGAACAGCGCCACGGCCTCGCCCGCGCGCAGGCGCAGCACGCGCAGCGCATGGTGCGCCAGGGCTTCGGGAAGCGCCACGCGGGCGCCGGTACTCAGGGGGATATCGCAGAAGAAGCGGGGGGCTGACATAAATGTGCGAGAACTGATTTGATGTGGAGAAGGATACTTTTGCCGCCGGGCCGTCCCAAGGCAAAAACGCCCCCTTGGGGGGCAGCTAGCCCGCGCAGCGGGCGCGGCGTGGGGGCACTTGTCCTCAGAAAGCTAGCCTAGCACGGGCCGCCTTATGGCCGATGGCGTCGGGGAAACCCCTGGATGCTAAAATCCCATGCTTCGCAACCTACTCAACTGGCCCCTATTTTGACCGTAGGCCCGCCAGCTTCAAAGAGCCTTCCGAATGAGCAATCCGACCGCCCCTAAACTTGCCTTGGCGGATGCCATCCGCGCCCTCGCGATGGACGCCGTGCAACAAGCGAACTCCGGGCATCCGGGTGCTCCCATGGGCATGGCGGAAATCGCCCAAGCCCTGTGGGCCGGCAACCTGCGTCACAATCCCAAGGATCCCGCCTGGGCCAACCGCGACCGCTTCGTGCTGTCCAACGGCCACGGCTCGATGCTGATCTACGCCTTGCTGCACCTGACCGGCTACGACCTGCCGATCGAAGAGCTGAAGAATTTCCGCCAGCTGCATTCCAAGACGCCGGGCCACCCCGAAGTGGGCATCACCCCGGGCGTGGAAACGACCACCGGCCCGCTTGGCCAGGGCCTGGGCAATGCCGTGGGCATGGCACTGGCCGAAGCGCTGCTGGCTGCTGAATTCAACAAGCCCGGCCACGCCATCGTCGACCACCACACCTACGCCTTCACCGGCGACGGCTGCCTGATGGAAGGCATCTCGCACGAAGTCTGCTCGCTGGCCGGCACGCTGAAGCTGGGCAAGCTGGTCGTGCTGTATGACGACAACGGCATTTCCATCGACGGCCACGTCGAACACTGGTTCGCCGACGACACCGCCAAGCGCTTCGAAGGCTACGGCTGGAACGTGATCCGCGGCATCGACGGCCATGACGTCGCCGCCGTGGACGCCGCCATCAAGGCCGCGCGCTCGCAATCGGAAAAGCCCACGCTGATCGTCTGCCGCACCGTCATCGGCAAGGGTTCGCCCAACATGGCCGGCACGCACAACGTGCACGGCGCGCCGCTGGGCAAGGACGAGATTGCCGCCACCCGCGCCGCGCTGGGCTGGTCGTCGGAACCGTTCCAGATTCCGCAAGACATCTACGACGGCTGGGATGGCCGCAAGCAGGGCGCAGCCGCCCAGGCTGAATGGCAGTCCGCGTTCGACGCCTACGCCGCCGAGTTCCCCGCCGAAGCCGCTGAATTCAAGCGCCGCATGAAGGGCGAAATGCCCGCCGGCTACGCCGAACAGTTCAAGGCGTTCCTGGACGCCACGCTGGAAAAGGCCGAAACCGTCGCCACCCGCAAGGCGTCGCAGTTCGCCATCACCGCGCTGGCGCCGCTGCTGCCGGAAATGCTGGGCGGCTCGGCCGACCTGACCGGCTCCAACTTCACCGACTGGAAGGGCGTTGCCGCCGTCCGCGCCGGCGATAAGGGCATCCAGTTCGGCCGCCACATCAACTACGGCGTGCGCGAATTCGGCATGGCCGCCATCATGAACGGCGTGGCCCTGCACGGCGGCTACCTGCCGTTCGGCGGCACCTTCCTGACGTTCTCCGACTACTCGCGCAACGCCATCCGCATGGCCGCGCTGATGAAGCAGCGCGTGGTCCACGTGTTCACCCACGACTCCATCGGCCTGGGCGAAGACGGCCCGACCCACCAGTCCATCGAGCACGCGGCCAGCCTGCGCCTGATCCCCAACCTGTCGCTGTGGCGTCCTTGCGATACGGCTGAAACCGCCGTGGCCTGGAACGCGGCCGTGACGCGCCCGACCAGCATCGGCATGGACGTGCACGACGGCGGCCCCACGGCCCTGTTGCTGTCGCGCCAGAACCTGCCGTTCGTGCCGCGCGACGCCGCCACCGTGGACGCCATCGCCCGCGGCGGCTATGTGCTGCGCGATGCCGAAGGCGCCCGCGCCGTCATCATCGCCACCGGTTCGGAAGTCGCCATCGCGCTGGACGCGCAGGCGCAGCTGGCCAAGGAAGGCATCGCCGTGCGCGTGGTCTCCATGCCCAGCACCGACGTGTTCGACCGCCAGGACGCCGCCTGGAAGCAATCCGTGCTGCCCAAGGGCCTGCCGCGGGTGGCTGTCGAAGCCGGGGTTACCGCCTTCTGGCACAAGTACGTGGGCCTGGAAGGCGCCGTCGTCGGCATCGACCGCTACGGTGAATCCGCGCCGGCCGGCGCACTGTTCAAGTTCTTCGGGCTGACCGCCGACAAGGTGGCCGAGACCGTCAAGCAAGTTTTGTAAAAAGGAGCTTAGTCATGACCATTCGCGTCGCCATCAACGGTTACGGTCGCATCGGCCGCAACATCCTGCGTGCCCACTACGAAGGTGGCAAGAAGCACGATATCGAAATCGTCGCCATCAATGACCTGGGCGATCCCAAGACCAACGCTCACCTGACGCGCTACGACACCGCCCACGGCAAGTTCCCGGGCACCGTCGAAGTCGACGGCGACTTCATGGTCGTCAACGGCGACAAGATCCGCGTGCTGGCCAACCGCAATCCGGCCGAGCTGCCCTGGGGCGAGCTGAAGGTCGACGTGGTGCTGGAGTGCACGGGCTTCTTCACGACCAAGGAAAAGGCCGGCGCGCATATCAAGGGCGGCGCCAAGAAAGTCATCATCTCGGCCCCCGGCGGCAAGGATGTCGACGCCACCATCGTGTACGGCGTGAACCACGGCGTGCTGAAGGCTACCGACACCGTCATCTCCAACGCTTCGTGCACCACCAACTGCCTGGCCCCGCTGGTCAAGCCGCTGAACGACAAGCTGGGCCTGGAAAACGGCCTGATGACCACCGTCCACGCCTACACCAACGACCAGGTCCTGACCGACGTCTACCACGAAGACCTGCGCCGCGCGCGTTCGGCCACCATGAGCATGATCCCCACCAAGACCGGCGCTGCCGCCGCCGTGGGCCTGGTGCTGCCGGAACTGAACGGCAAGCTGGACGGCTACGCCATCCGCGTCCCGACCATCAACGTGTCGCTGGTCGACCTGTCGTTCGTGGCCAGCCGCGACACGACCGCCGAAGAAGTGAACGGCATCCTGAAGGCCGCCTCGGAAGGCGAGCTCAAGGGCATCCTGGACTACAACACCGAGCCCCTGGTTTCGGTGGACTACAACCACAACCCGGCCTCCAGCACCGTTGACGCGTCGCTGACCAAGGTTTCGGGCCGCCTGGTCAAGGTCTCGTCCTGGTACGACAACGAGTGGGGCTTCTCGAACCGCATGCTCGACACCACCGTCGCGCTGATGTCGGCCAAGTAAGCAACACGGCTAGTCCATAGAGGGGACGGATTTGTTTTCCGCGTACGCGGAAAATGGGTTCGTCCCCTTTGTACGCCCATCGTAGGAATCCAAATATGTCCAAGGTCAACACTCTGTCCGCGCTGGCCAAGTCCGGCGCCCTGTCCGGCAAGCGCGTGTTCATCCGCGCCGATCTGAACGTGCCGTTCGACGACGCCGGCCGCATCAGCGAAGACACCCGCATCCGCGCCTCGGTGCCTGGCATCCGCATGGCGTTGGACGCCGGCGCGGCCGTCATGGTCACCTCCCACCTGGGCCGTCCCAAGGAAGGCGTGCTGACCGAAGCCGATTCGCTGGCCAAGGTCGGCCAGCGCCTGTCCGAACTGCTGGGCATGCCGGTGCAGCTGGTGCGCGACTGGGTCGACGGCGTCCAGGTCGATCATGGCCAGGTCGTGCTGCTGGAAAACTGCCGCGTCAACGTCGGCGAAAAGAAAGACGACGAAACGCTGGCCAAGAAGATGGCCGCGCTGTGCGACGTCTACGTCAACGACGCGTTTGGCACCGCCCATCGCGCCGAAGCCACCACCCACGGCATCGCGCGCTTTGCGCCCGTGGCCTGCGCCGGTCCGCTGCTGGCCGCCGAACTGGAAGCCCTGGGCCGCGCGCTGCACGAACCCAAGCGTCCGCTGGTCGCCATCGTTGGCGGCTCCAAGGTATCGACCAAGCTGTCGATCCTGCAGTCGCTGGCCGACAAGGTCGACCAGCTGGTCGTGGGCGGCGGCATCGCCAACACCTTCATGCTGGCTGCCGGCCTGTCCATCGGCAAGTCGCTGGCTGAACCCGACCAGGTCGACCAGGCGCGCGCCGTGATCGACATCATGAAGCAGCGCGGCGCCGCCGTGCCGATTCCGGTGGACGTGGTGTGCGCCAAGTCCTTTGGCGCCGACGCCGAAGCCACCGTCAAGGCGGCGCAAGACGTGGCCGACGACGACATGATCCTGGACATCGGCCCCAAGACCGCGGCGCAACTGGCCGATATCCTGAAGCAGGCCGGCACCATCGTCTGGAACGGCCCGGTGGGCGTGTTCGAGTTCGACCAGTTCGCCAACGGCACCGAGGTGGTGGCGCGCGCGATCGCCGAATCGGAAGGCTTCTCGATCGCCGGCGGCGGCGACACCCTGGCCGCCATTGCCAAGTACGGCATCGGCGAGCAGGTCGGCTACATCTCGACCGGCGGCGGCGCTTTCCTGGAATTCCTGGAAGGCAAGACCCTGCCCGCCGTGGCCGTGCTGGAAGCGCGCTACGCCAAGTAATACGGCTAGCCATGCAAGACCGAAGCCGCCCCGATGGGGCGGCTTTTTTTATGTCGGCGCCTTGATCCCGGCCGCCCCGGTTTGGCTGGCTTGGTGTAGCCTTGGCGCAATCTGGCGCGCCTCGCGCTCGCTTCATCCCCGATTTCTCCGCAGCACCATGAACCTACGCTTCATTCCCGGCCTCAACAATTTCCGCGGCATCACCCGGGAATCGGCGCGGCGCGACATCACCGCCGGCCTGAGCGTGGCGGCGGTGGCGCTGCCGGTGGGCCTGGCCTATGCCGCCATGATGGGCGTGCCGCCGGTGGCGGGCCTGTGGGCGGCCATCGCCGGGATGCTGGGCTACGCCTTGTTCGGCTCGTCGCGCACCTTGATCGTCGGGCCGGATACGGCCACCTGCACCCTGATCGCCGCCACCCTGACCGGCATGGCGCTGACCACGCCGGAAGAGCGGCTGGTGGCCGCCACCGGCATCGCCCTGACGGTGGGCGTGGGCTGCCTGATCGCGCGCGCGCTGCGGCTGGGCGTGCTGGCCAACCTGCTGTCGCGGCCGGTGCTGATCGGCTACATGGCGGGCGTGGCGATCACGCTGGCGCTGTCGCAGTTGAGCGGCCTGACCGGCGTGGGCCTGCGCAACAGCGGCCTGGTGCATCCCTTTCTGGAGCTGTCGCGGCGCCTGCCCGAAATCCAGATTCCTACCCTGATCCTGGGCCTGACGTCCTGCGCGCTGCTGGTGGCGGTCAAGCGCTGGCGGCCGAACTGGCCCGGTCCCATCCTGCTGGTGGTGCTGGCCTGCGTGCTGTCCTGGCTGTTCAACTTTCCTGGCCTGGGCATCGCCGTCGTGGGCGAGGTGCCTGCGGGCTTGCCAGCCCTGAGCCTGCCGGTGCGCCTGGAGGGCGTGGACGGCATCCTGCTGGGCGCGGCGGGGGTGCTCGTTGTCAGCTTTTCCAGCGGCATCGTGACGGCGCGCAGCTTTGCCGCGCGCACGGGCGAACACGTGGATCCCAACCGCGAGCTGGTGGGTTTTGGCGCGGCCAACATGGCGGCGGGCCTGTTCCAGGGCTTCGTGGTGACGGGCGCGGACTCGCGCACGGCGGTGGGGCTGGTGGCGGGCGGTTCCTCGCCGCTGGTCAGCGTCACCGCGGCGGTGGCGCTGGCGGTGGTGGTGAGCCTTTTGAGCGGGCCGCTGTTTTGGCTGCCGCAGGCCGTGCTGTCGGCCATCCTGCTGCTGGCCGCCATCAGCCTGTTCGACGGCCATGCCTTCATGCGCCTGGCACGTATTTCGCGCATCGAGCTGGCCTTCGGCATCCTGGCCGCGGTGGGCGTGGTGGGCTTTGGCGTGCTGCAGGGCGTGGCGGTGTCGGTCGGCGCCACGCTGCTGTATGCGATGTATGTGTCGGGCAATCCGCGCGATGCCTTGCTGGGCCGGCTGCCCGGGGAAACGGTGCTGGGCAAGCTGCACCTGAATCCCGAAGCCCAGCCGGTGCCGGGTACGGTGATCTGGCTGTTCGAGTCCTCGGTGTGGTTCTTCAACGCCGACGCCTTCCGCCGCCGCGCGCGCGAGGTCATCGAGCAGGCGGGCGACGTGCGCTGGTTCGTGCTGGACGCCGAAGCCATGACCCAGGCCGACGCCGACGCGGTCGAGGCGCTGTATGAACTGAAGCACGAGCTGGACGAGCGCGGCATCACGCTGCTGGTGGCGGGCGGACATGGCCAGTTCCGCACCGCGCTGGAGCGCTCCGGCCTGGTCAAGAAGATCGGTCGCGACAAGATCTTCGGCAGCCCCGAGCAGGCCGTGGAAGCGATCGAACGCTGGCGCCAGGCGCCGCCCGCGGCGCTGGGCTAGCGCGCCCAGCCAAGGCGCCCCGGCCAGACGCCCCCCTTAATCGATGATGTGATAGCCGCCGTCGATATAGATCGTCTGGCCGGTCATGCGGCGGGCGGCATCGGTGGCGAGCCAGGCGGTGGCTTCGCCCACGTCGTCGATGGACACCAGGCTGCGCGTGGGCGCCTTGGCCTGGGCGCGGTCCAGCAGCGCGTCGAATTCGGCGATGCCCGAAGCGGCGCGCGTCTTCAGCGGCCCCGGCGATATCGCGTGCACGCGTATGCCCTGCGGGCCCAGTTCCGCCGCCAGGTAGCGGGTGGCGGACTCCAGCGCCGCCTTTACCGGCCCCATCATGTTGTAGTGCTCGACCACCATCTGCGAGCCGTAGTAGCTCATGCAGAACAACGCGCCGCCGTTGCGCATCAGCGGCTCGGCCAGCTTGGCCATGCGGATAAAGGACCAGCAGGATACGTCCATGGCCTGCAGGAAGCCTTCGCGCGAGCAGTCGGTCACGCGGCCGTGCAGATCGTCGCGCGGGGCGAAGGCGATGGAATGCAGCACGAAGTCCAGCTGACCCCATTCGGCGGCCACGCTGTCGAACACGGCCTCCAGCTGGCCTTCGCGCATCAGGTCCAGCGGCAAGAGCAGGGGCGCTTCCACCTGGCGGGCCAGCGGCTCCACATGCCGCAAGGCCTTGTCGTTCAGGTAGGTCACGGCCAATTCCGCGCCCAGGGCGTGAAACGCCTTGGCGCAGCCCCAGGCGATCGAATCCGCATTGGCGATACCCGTCACCAGGCCGCGCTTGCCCGCCAGCGGCAGGAGCGCGCTCATCGCTGCCTCACCAGTTCGAGCGTGTGCTGGGCGATGATGAGTTCCTCGTTGGTGCGCACCACGTAGACGCCGATGCGGCTGTCGTCGGCGGAGATGCGGGGGCCATGGCGGGCGTTGCGTTCCGGGTCCAGCTTGATGCCCAGCCAGCCCCAGTGCTCGCTGATGGCCTGGCGGATCTCGGCGGAGTTCTCGCCCACGCCGGCGGTGAAGACGATGCCGTCCACGCCGTTCATGGCGCAGGCCAGGCCTATCATGCCTTCGGCCACGCGCCAGGCGAAATACTGCAGCGCCAGCTTGGCCGAGGGCGCGTCGCTGGCCAGCAGTTCGCGCATGTCGTTGCTGATGCCGGACAGGCCCTTCATGCCGCAGTCGTGATAGAGCAGATGCTCGATCTCGTCGTGGGTCATGCCGCGTTCCATCATCCACAGCACCACGCCCGGGTCCAGGCGGCCGGGGCGGGTGCCCATGGGCAGGCCTTCCAGCGCGGTGAAGCCCATGGTGCTGTCCACGCTCTTGCCGTGCTGCATGGCGCAGGCCGAAACGCCCGAGCCCAGATGGGCCGCGATGATCTTGCCGTCGGCGATGTCCGGCAGCGCTTTCTTCAGGCGCTGCGCGATGTATTCGTAGGACAGGCCATGGAAGCCGTAGCGGCGCACGCCTTCCTGGTACAGCCGTTCCGGCAGGGCGTAGCGGTCGGCCACGTCGGAGTGGCTGCGGTGGAACGCGGTGTCGAAGCAGGCGACCTGCGGAATCCAGGGCCGGCGCTCGCGGATCACGCGGATCGGCGCCAGGTTGTTCGGCTGGTGCAGCGGCGCCAGCGGCGTGAAGGTGTCGAGCTTGGCCAGGATGGCGTCGTCGATCAGCACCGGCTCGGACAGATCCGGGCCGCCGTGCACCACGCGGTGGCCTACCGCCAGCGGGGCGCCGCCCAGGTGGCCGCTAAGCCAGGTGCCGACGACTTCCTGGCCGTTGGGCACGTCGGGCGCGTGGCTGGGCGCGATCTCGCGTTCGACCAGGGTCTGGCCGGCGGCGTCGCGCACTTTCAGCTTCGGGTGCGAGGTGCCTATGCCTTCGAGCTGGCCGCCCAGGCGCGGGGCCAGCTCCTGCGCGCCGTCGATGTCGTACAGATAGAACTTGATGCTGGAACTGCCGGCGTTGATGACGAGGATGGTGTCGCTCATGTCGCTGTGATTCCGTGTTGAGGCAAGTTGTACGCGTACTTAACGGCGAGAAGAATGCCGTAGTCCGCGCTATGTGTGCCGGTCTTGATCCGGGGCGCCGCGGATCCGGCTCCGCCGGTCCGCCTGCGCCGCCCCCTTGAGGGGGCCCGCGCAAGCGGGTAGGGGGTGGGTTCCATTACACCAGCGGGCGGGCCTGCTGTTGGGCCAGGTGGTGCGCGTAGATGGCCGCAACCGCGCAGGAAGCAAGGCGCGAACGGGGGCTGTCGGCGCGGCTGGTCAGGATGATGGGTACGCGCGCGCCCAGCACGATGCCCGCGGCCTCGGCGTTGGCCAGGAAGGTCAGGTTCTTGGCCAGCATGTTGCCGGCCTCCAGGTCGGGCACCACCAGCACCTGGGCCACGCCGGCCACCGGCGAGCGTATGCCCTTGATGCGCGCGGCGTCCGGGCTGATGGCGTTGTCCAGCGCCAGCGGGCCGTCCAGCAGGCCGCCCTCGATCTGGCCGCGGTCGGCCATCTTGCACAGCGCGGCGGCTTCGATGGTGCTGGGGATGCTGGGATTGACCTGTTCGACCGCGGACAGGATCGCCACGCGCGGCTCGCCCAGGCCCAGGCCGTGGTGCAGGTCGATGACGTTGCGGATGATGTCGGCCTTGGTTTCCAGGTCCGGGAAGATGTTGATGGCCGCGTCGGTGATGAAGAGCGGTTCGGCGTAGGTCGGCACTTCCATGATGAAGACGTGGCTGATGCGCCGGCTGCTGCGCAGCCCGGTGTTGCGCGCCACCACTTCATGCATGAGTTCGTCCGTGTGCAGGCTGCCCTTCATCAGCAATTCGGCCTCGCCGCTGCGCACCAGGGCGACGGCGCATTCGGCCGCCGCGTGGCTGTGCGGCACGTCGACGATGCGCGCATCGCCCAGGTCGAGCTTGTGCTCGGCGGCGACGGCGCGGATCTTCTGCTCCGGGCCCACCAGGATGGGCTTGAGCAGGCCCAGGTCGCGCGCTTCGAGCGCGGCCGACAGCGAGGGTTCGTCGCAGGGATGTGCAATGGCGCAATGCGCGGGCGTCAGCGTCTGCGCGCGCGCGATGAGCCTGTCGTAATGGGTGGTGGGGGGCAGCGTCATGCGGATTTCGCCTTGGCGGATTTGCGCGCGGGACGCGCGGCGGGTTTGGCGGAGGCGCTACGCTTCTTGGCGCGCACCGGGACGGCCGGCTCGGCCGTGGCCGAGGGCGCTTCATGCCTGGCCGCCGCCGCACGCACCGATTTGCGCGCAACGGCCGGCGTTTTCCTGGGCGCGGGCTGCTGAGCCTCGTCACGCTTCTGCGCACGGCGCTCGGCGTACTCGAAGATGCGTTCCATTTCGTCCAGGCTGATGCGGGCGGCCTCGCTCAGGGGCTCGGCAGCCTCCAGCACGTGCTTCATGGTGTCCAGCGTTTCGCGGATCGCGGAGGCTGGCGCGCCTTCCAGCAGATGCGGTATGGCCTGGATGGCGCCGGCCGCGTCCAGCGTCATCATCAAGGCCTGATCGCGGATGATGTCCTTGAACTCCTGCAACGACAGCGCGGTGTCGGATTCGGCGCGCATCTTGCGGATCAGCGCATAGCTGCGTTCGTCCAGGCCGCCTTCGGCGCCCGACACATACAGCAGCATGCGGATCGCAGCCACGCGCAGGCCGCCTTCCAGCATCAGCGAACGCAGCTCGGCGGCGCGCTCTTCCATGAAGCGGCGGTGCTCGGGCGATACGCCCGGATGCTTGCGCGGCGGGCCGGAACGCGCGCCCAGGCCGGCCAGGTCCTGCACCAGCGGCGAACCGTAAACGCCCATGAAGGTGCGTTCGTCGGCAGAATCGCGCAGCTCCTGCCAGATGTTCAGGCTGGTCTCGATCAGGTTCGAGAACATTTCCTGGGCCATCAGGAATGGGTTGTCGGCCGATACCGGCTGGCGGTGTTCGCGCACCTGTTCGGCGACTTGCGCAATCGGCGCGATGGCTGGATTGCGGTCGGAGATCAGCTCATAGGGCAGGCGCAGCGGATGCAGGCGCTGCGACCATTCCGCCGACTGCGGCGTTACCAGGGCGCGCAGCCAGGGCTGCACGAAGCTGCGGTACATGCCCAGGTTGATGTCGGAAATGCGGGCGACGGCGGCGAAGCGGCGGTCGTCCTCTTCGTTGCGATCGACGATGGCGCGCACGTCGTCCAGGCTGCGCTGCTCGAACGACAGCACGTAGTTGCCATAGGCCAGGTCGGCGTTGGGCGTGTCGGGCGTCTTGTCGGCGATCTCCGCCTGGTAGATGCCCGGCGGCAGCACGTCGATCATGTCGATGTTGGAGGTGAACTCCTGATGCTCCTTGCGCGCCACGCTGCCGGACACGAAGATGCCCAGGTGGCCGATGCTTTCATGCACGGCATAGACGATGGTCTGGCCATGCGCCAGCACTTCGGATTCGTTCTGGTACAGGTCGGGGATCCAGCCCAGCGCCTGCGGCGGGGGCGTGATGTTGTCGCCCTTGGAGCAGAACACCACGATGGGCGAACGGATGTTGCGCAGGTCGATGCGGATGCCGTCCGAGGTCACCAGGCCGGCGGTGGCCAGGCGGTTGCCGACGAACAGGTTGTCGACGATGTACTGGATTTCCGGGCCGTTCAGGAAGACGTGGCCGCCCCACCATTTTTCGAAGCTGAGGTAGCGCTTGGCCTCGGTGTCGACGTTGGAGTACAGGTTGTACTGCTTGGACCACAGAGTGTTGGCCGGATTCAGGTTCTCGAAGTTCTGAACCAGCCAGGCGCCGTCGAATTTGCCGTCGCCCAGGTCGCTGGTCAGGGCGGTGAGCCAGCTGCCGCCCAGCAGGCCGCCGGCGTAGCGCATGGGGTTCATGCCGCGCCAGCCCGCCCAGTAGGACAGCGGCGCGCCCGCCACGATGATGGGGCCGAACAGTTCGGGGCGGACCGCGGCGGTCATCATGATCTGCCAGCCGGCCTGGCAATTGGCTACCACCACCGGCTTGCCTTCGGCGTTGGGGTGCAGCGCGATGATCTCTTCCAGGAAGCGCGCCTCGGCCATCATCACGTCCTCGACGGTCTGGGTCGGCATGGGCTGCGGCAGGAAGGTGGCGAAGTAGCAGGGATGGCCGGCGCGTAGCGCCACGCCGATCTCGCTTTCGGGCTTGAAGCCGCCGATGCCGGGGCCGTGTCCGGCGCGCGGATCGACCACCAGGAAGGGGCGCTTGATCGGGTCGGTTTCCACGCCTTCCGGCGGCTTGATGCGCAGCAGGCCGTAGTTGACGGGGCGCGGCAGACAGCGGCCGTCCATCACCAGTTCGGACTCCATGCTCAGCACGTTGGGCGCGCGCTTGGCCATGTGCTCGTGGTACTGGTTGCCGCGCTGGCGCATCACATCGGCGTAAAGCACGCCGCGCTGCCAGGCGTCCACCGCATATTCGTAGGCGGCCGTCCAGGGGTTGAAGGGTGGGGCGGGTACGCGATCGTTGCCGGATCCGGCCATGGCGATCTCCTGTAGGTTGCTTGCGGCGGCGGACCGCCGCGCCGATTCAGAGTGGAACCGGCCGAGTTGACCTCCCCATTACACCGCAACGGTTGTTGCGGTGCAACATCAAGCGTCTTGATGCAGGTCAACCCATGGCCGATTTATCTGTCCCCTTTAGGACCGGTCAGCCGGGCAGCGGTTCAATCAGGGTGGTGGCAGACTGCTTCGATGCGGTTGCCGCAAGGGTCCAGCAGGAAGGCGGCGTAGTACTGCGGATGGTAGTGCTCGCGCAAGCCCGGGGCGCCGTCGTCGCGTCCGCCGTGCGCCAAGCCGGCGGCATGGAAGGCGTCGACGGCGGCGCGGCTGGGCGCCTTGAAGCACCAGTGCCGGCGCGCCGCAGGGGCGGCTGCGTCGTCGGCGAATACGGAGAGATAGCTGTGCTGGCTGCTGCCGGCACGGCAGCGTTCGCCATAGCCGAGCGCGTCGGGGCGGTCATAGACCTTGGCCGCGCCCAGGGCCAGCATGACGGCGTCATAGAAGGGCCGGGCGGCGTCCAGGCGGGAAACGGCGATGGAGACGTGATCCAGCAGTTGCATCGCGCCTCCCGGGCGGTTCAGGAGCGCGCGGCGGTGTTGTGCTCCAGCCATTTCTGGACGGAGGGACGCTGCCACTGGGCCTCGGCGTAGGCGCGCAGGGCGTCGGGCAGGTCGTCCTGGAACAGGCGCTTGATCATGACCGCGAGGTCGGTGTCGGCGATACACCATTCATCGAACAGCGAGGTCTGGCCCGCGCCCAGCAGATGGGTGCCCACGTGGATCAGCTTGGCCGCGGCGGCATGGGCGGCATCCGACAGCGGCAGGCCGGCGGCGCCGTAGAACACGGTTTCGGTGGGACGTTCCTGGCGCAGCGCGCCCAGGTCGCTGCGCAGCCAGGCCTGCAACTGGCGGGCGCGGGCGCGCTGGCGCAGGTCGCGCGGATACAGCGCGGCGTGCGCCGGGGCGGGAAAGGCGTCTTCCAGGTATTCGGTGATGGCGGTCGATTCGGTCAGGCTGAAATCCGCATGCGTCAATGCCGGCACCCGGGAAGTCAGCGCGCGGCTCTGGTAGGGCTGCATGCGTTGCTCGCCGGCTTCCAGGTCGATGGGGCGCACCTCGAACGGCAGCTGTTTTTCAGTCAACGCCACATAGGCCGACATGGCGTAGGGGCTGAGGAACAGGGAATCGACGAATAGCGTAAGCGGGGCGCCCAAAATCTAGTCTCCGGTCTGACAGTAACAACATGCGCCGCGGCAGCAGGCCGCGGATACGTCAAAGCGTAACGCATCTGCGGCCGGCCTGTCGCGGCGGGGCCTCAGTCGACGATGAAGAGCTTGGCGCCGGTGGCGGTGGAGGAGCGGTGCGGCTCGGCCTGGTCGGCGACCTGGTAGCTCATGCCGGGCGTCAGCACGAATTGCCGGCCGTCTTCCAGTTCGGTGTGCAGTTCGCCTTCCAGGCAGAACAGGATGTGGCCCTTGCTGCACCAGTGGTCGGCCAGGTAGCCGGCCGTGTACTCGACCATGCGCACGCGCAGGTCGCCGAACTGCCGGGTGCGCCAATAGGCCATGCCGGTCTCGCCGGCGTGCTCGGTGCGCTCGACCTCGGACCAGTCGGTGGTGCCGAAGGGAATGTTGCTCATCTTCATGGTGATTCCTGCGTGGTGGTGCGGACGCGATGACGTCCGGTAAGAAACAGAGACTACGCCAGTGCTGGCAGCTTCTTCTGCCAGAACATGGCGCGGCCGGTGGTTTCGTCCAGGGCATAGCCTTCGAACCCCAGCTTGCGGTACAGCCCCTGGGCGACCGCGTTGCCTTCCAGCACTTCCAGGGTGATCTTGCAGCAGCCCAGATCACGCGCCCGCTCTTCCAGCGCCGACAGCAGGGCCTTGCCCACGCCCCGGCCCTGGAATTTTTCCGCCACGCCCAGGTCGTGCAGATTGAGCAGCGGGCGGCAGGCGAAAGTGGAGAAGCCCTCGAGGTAGATTGCCACGCCCGCGGCTTCGCCGTCGATGCGGGCGAGCAGCGCCCTTGCTGTGGGGCGGCGAGCCAGCTCGGCGATCAGGTTCTGCTGCGCGTAGGCGGGCAGGGGGGCGTTGCCGCCCATGGGGCCGCTGGCGTATTCGTTCAGCATGGCCAGCACCTGGCGGCCGTGTTCGGGGTTGTTGAAGTCTGCGTCGATGATTTCCAGCACGATCTCTTGTTCCTGTGGGCTAGCCGTGATCGGGGCGGGCGCCTGCAAGCGCCGGCAACCGGACATTATGCGCGATGCCGGACGCCTGACAAGGCGCATTGAAAAATCGCGCCATAACCCCTATCTTCTTGATATCCCAGGCCGGACCCGGCGCAACCGGAGGCGGCCGCAACGCTTTGCCAAGGGCTGCACATGGAGTTCAAGGACTACTACAGCATGCTGGGCGTGGAGCGGGACGCCTCAGAAGACGACATCCGGCGCGCCTACCGCAAGCTCGCTCGCAAGTACCATCCCGACGTCAGCAAGGAAAGCGACGCCGAAACGCGCATGCGCGACGTCAACGAAGCCTATGACGTGCTGCGCGACAAGGAAAAGCGCCAGGCCTACGACAATCTGGCCGCTGGCGTCTCGCCCGAGGGCAGCTTCCAGCCGCCCCCCGGCTGGGACGAAGGCTTCGAGTTCCACCGCGGCGCCGCGCCCGGCGACGAGGCGCAGTTCAGCGAGTTCTTCTCTTCGCTGTTCGGCGGCCGCAACCGGCGCGGCGGGGCGCAGCGGCAACAGGAATTCCGCGCGCGCGGCGAGGACCACCACGCCGCGATCGAGGTGGACCTCGAAGACGCGCTCAAGGGCGCCACGCGCGACATCAGCCTGCGTTCCATGCAGATGGACGAGCAGGGCCGTCCCCACATGCAGACCCGCACGCTCAGCGTGCGCATTCCTGCCGGCGTGCGCGAAGGCCAGTACATCCGGCTGGCCGGGCAGGGCATGCCTGGCTATGGCGGTGGCGAGAACGGCGACCTCTATCTGGAAGTTCGCTTCAAGCCGCATCCGCGCTACCGCGTCGACGGCCGCGACCTCTACATGACGCTGCCGGTGGCGCCATGGGAAGCCGCGCTGGGCGCCAGCGCGCATGCGCCCACGCCGGGCGGCACGGTCGAAGTGTCGATCCCCGCGGGGTCCGCCAACGGCCGCAAGCTGCGCCTGCGCGGCCGCGGCATTCCGGGCGATCCCCCCGGAGATCTCTACCTGGTGCTGGACCTGGTGTTGCCGCCCGCCGATAGCGAAGCGGCCAAGGAGGCCTACCGCAAGCTGCGGCAGGACCTGCCCTTCAATCCGCGGCGCCACCTGGGGGTATGACCATGAAAAAAATAGTCGTCACCACCGCCACGGTCGTGGGCAAGTCCCGGCCGCTTTCCGCCGACGACCTGGCCCGCGCCTGCGGCGAGGAAGTCGAATGGGTCGTGCGGCTGGTCGAAGTGGGCATCGTCAACGCCAGCGGCCAGGGCCCCGCCGAATGGCGCTTCTACAGCACCGACCTGCAGCGGGCGCTGGATGCGCGCCGCCTGGTGCGGGATTACGGCGCCGGGCTGGACGCCGCCGCGCTGATCCTGGACCTGAGCCAGGAAGTCCGCCGCCTGAAGGCGCAACTGCGCGCGCTGGGCCTGGAGGACAAGTAGGGCTGCGCGCGGGTAGGTAAACTAGCTGGTTGTTGAAGAAGCCCAGCGGAACATCTTGCAGACCCCTCCAGCCCCCGCGCCCGCGCTTTCGGGCAGCGCCCGCATCGACGGCCTGAAATCCTGCCTGCCCGTCATGATCGGCTACTTCCCGGTGGCCGTGACTTTCGGCATCGCGGGCGTGGCCGCGGGCCTGTCGCCCCTGCAAGTGGTACTGATTTCCGTGCTGGTCTATGCCGGCGCCAGCCAGTTCCTGCTGCTCGCTTCCATCAAGGCCGGCACCCCGTGGCTGTGGGTGGTGGCGCTGTGTTCGCTGCTCAATGCCCGCCATCTGCTGTACGGCCCGCTGTTGTCGCGTTTCCTGCCGGCGGGGCTGAATGAGCGCCTGAAGGTCGCCTTCCTGCTTACCGATGAAGTCTTCGCCACGGCTTTCAACCGTTTGCAGACCGTGGAGCCCGCGGGCCGCCAGCGCTGGATGATCGCGCTGGGGCTGGGCGCGTGGCTGACCTGGATCGCCGGCACGGCCGTCGGCGTCTACGCGGGAGACGGCCTGGAGCGCCACTACCCCATGCTGTCCCAGGTGATGCGCTTTGCGCTGCCCGCGCTGTTCATGGCCCTGGTATGCCAAAGCGCGAAGCGCGGCATGGGCCTGCCCATCGTCGCGGCAGTAGCCGGAGCCGGGGCCGTGGCCGCGCTGGGCCATACCAGCCTGGCGATCCTGGCCGGCGCGGTCATCGGCTGCGCGGCGTATCGGCTGAGGAGGTCCGCATGAACACTGACGGACTGGGTTTCTGGGGCGCGGTGATCGCCATGGCGGCCATCACTTATTTGACGCGCGCCTTGCCCTTCATGCTGTCCGAGCGCAGCCGCTTGCTGCGCCACCTGTCGCGCGAAGGCTCGGCGCTGGCCGCGCTGGGGCCATCGCTGCTGGCGGGAATCGCGGCGGCGGTGATCGTGCCTGACCTCCTGGCCGCCGGCGACCAGGCGGCGAACCTCGGTCCCTATGTGGGCGGTCTGGTCGTGACCGCCGTGGCAGCCCGCCTGGTCAGCAATGCTGGCGTCGCGGTGTTGCTGGGCATGGCGGGATACGGGGTGTTGCTGGCCTTGGCGGCGTAAGGCCAGCGGGGCAAAATGGTCGGACTTCCACGGAGGCCGACCATGCTTACGCTTTATCATGCGCCGCGCTCGCGCTCGTTCCGGATACTCTGGCTGCTCGAAGAACTGGGCGTGCCTTACGACACCGAAATGGTGTCCATCCGCGGCACCGACAGCGCGGGCCACATGCCCTCGGACTACATCGACATCCACCCGCACCGCAAGGTGCCAGCCTTGGTGCATGACGGCGTGCCCGTGTTCGAGACGCCCGCCATCGCCCTCTATCTGACCGATCTGTTCCCGCAAGCGGGGCTGGGTCCGGTGGTGGGAGATCCGCTGCGCGGTCCCTACCTGACCTGGCTGGCGTATTCCACCGGCGTATTCGAGCCCGCCATGGCCGAGCGCGCCTTCAAGACGCCGCATCCGGGCGGCGCGCTGGGTTGGGGTTCGGCCGAGGAGGTCGAACAGGTGCTGACCCGGGTCTTGCAGGCGCGGCCGTTCTTCCTGGGCGACCGGTTCTCGGCGGCGGACATCGTGCTGGGCGGCACCCTGCAATACATGATGCAGGTGAAGGTCATGCCCGAGACGCCCGTGTTCACCGCCTATGCGGAACGGCTGGGCGACCGGCCAGCCATGCATCGCGCCTTGCAGCGCGACGGGGACATCGAGGAAGCCTGAAGCGGCGCTTCAGGCTTCAACCGCGCCCGATGCGGGCGCTGAGGGCTGCCTGCCATTCCTTGGGACGGCCCAGGTAGCGGCTGGGCTCCAGCATTTCGCAGATGCCATCGCGTTCCAGCGCCAGGGTGGGAAAACCGCTGCCGCCGACCTGCGCCAGCAGCCTGCGGCTGGCGGCGATGTGCGCGGCGGTTTCGGCGCCCTGCGCCGCGGCGTAGGCAGCGCGGAAGGCTTCCGGGTCCAGGCCGATATCGGCGGCCAGGGAGGCCAGCACCGCGGGATCGGCGATGCGCAGTCCCTGCACGTAGTGCGCGCGCTGGATGCGCTTGAGCAGGTCCAGCCCGCGGCCGGCCAGCGTCTGCGCGGCCAGGATGGCGGTGGTGGGCGGCTCGGAATCGAACACCGCGCCCTCATCGCGCAACAGGCCGTTGTAGTAGTCGTCGCCGAAGGGCTGGCCGGTCAGGCCGGCGATGCGTTCGTCATGCGGCATGACGTAGCGGCGCAGCCTGTCGGTGACCGGCTGGCGGTTGCCGCCCGTCATCATGCCGCCGCCATGCAGCGCGATGTCCAGGCCGGGGACGGCGCGAGCCGCCTCCACCAGCGGCGCGGCGCCATAGCACCAGCCGCAGAGCGGGTCGAAAATGTAATGCAGGGTGGGATTTGAGGTAGCCATGGCGTCATGGTAGACGCGGGCCTGCCCCGGAGAAAGCCTGGCGGGGTAGCCAGAGTGTTGCATCGGCCGTGCAGATTGCCTGCACGGCCGCTCAGTATCAACCGGCGATCTGCACGCCGACCCAGAACAGGCCGGCGGCCAGCAGCATCGAGGCGGGCAGGGTCAGCACCCAGGCCATCAGGATGTTGCGCACGGTGCTGCCCTGCAGGCCGCTCTTGTTGGCGATCATGGTCCCGGCCACGCCCGAGGACAGCACGTGGGTGGTGGACACCGGCAGGCTGAAGACGTTGGCGATGCCGATGGCGCCCATCGCGGTGACTTGCGCGGACATGCCCTGCGCATAGGTCATGCCCTGCTTGCCGATCTTCTCGCCCACCGTTAGCACCACGCGGCGCCAGCCGACCATGGTGCCCGCGCCCAGCGCCAGGGCGACTGCCACGATCACCCAGAAGGGAGCGTATTCGGTGGTGGCCGTCAGGTCGGCGCGCAGGCGTTGCAGGTCGGCGCGTTCGCGGGCCGGCAGCCCTTCGATGCGCGCGACCTTCTTGGCCGTGTCGTCCAGGCAGAGCAGGTAGCGGCGCACGGAGATGCGCTTCTCGGCCGGCAGGTCGGCGTAGTTGGACACGCCGTGCAGGTCGGCCTGCAGCGCGGCGATGGTCGGCATGGTCAGTTCGGGATCGCAGCGGAAGTTGCGCGGCAGCTCGGTGGTCGCGTCCACGCGCTTGAGCGCCAGGTATTCGCCCAGCATGGCTTCATTGCGCTGGTAGAACACGTTCAGGTGGTTGGCGGCGTCGCGGGTGCGCTCGATCTGGTAGGTGGTGCTGTTGGTGTCCAGCACGAAGTTGGCGGGCACGATGCCGATCAGCACCAGCATGATCAGGCCGATCCCTTTCTGGCCGTCATTGGAGCCGTGCACGAAGCTCACGCCCATGGCGGACAGCACCAGCACCAGACGGTTCCAGAAGGGCGGATGCTTCTTGTTGTCGATGGCGCGGCGCTGTTCCGGCGTCTTGTGCATCTTCGACAGCGGCAGCCAGCGCTTGAGCGCCAGCAGCAGGCCGCCCGCCACCAGGAAGCCGGCCACCGGCGACACCACCAGCGACAGGCCGATGTCGATGGCCTTGCCCCAGTTGACGCCGTCCGCCAGCGGCAGGTCGGTGATCAGGGCGTTGGCCAGGCCCACGCCCAGGATCGAGCCGATCAGCGTGTGCGAGCTGGACGCCGGAATGCCGAAGTACCAGGTGCCCAGGTTCCAGGCGATGGCCGCGGCCAGCATGGCGAACACCATGGCCAGCCCGCGGCCGGTATCCACGTTGATCAGCAGTTCCACCGGCAGCAGATGCACGATGGCATAGGCTACGCCCACGCCGCCCAGCAGCACGCCCAGGAAGTTGAATATGCCGGAAAGCACCACCGCCAGATGCGGCGGCATGGCCTTGGTGTAGATGACCGTGGCCACGGCGTTCGCCGTGTCATGGAATCCGTTGATGAATTCGAAGGCCAGGACGAATGTCAGGGCCAGCGCAAGGCTGAGGCCAACCCAGAGGTCTAGGCCGTGGAAGAGGTCGAACATGGAGGCGGGGGAGGTTCCGGCGAGAGGAGCCGATTATTGCAGATTTGTGACCTGTCACTGGTTGCTTGCGGCTACCAAGTGCGGCCAGCCAACCCCGCCCGGGGTCAGAATTTCGAATACTGGAACTCGATTTCCATCGGTTTGCCCAGGTTCGCCGAGGTATCCGCCTGGATCATCATCACCGCCAGGACGCCCAGATAGAGCAGGCACAGCCACAGGGTTCGTTTCATTGCCGGCCCTCCTTCATGGGTAGAAAACTTCCGCGATCTTCTGGTTCACGCGCAGCCAGCCCAGTTCGCCCAGGTGCTGCACGTCCCGCAGCGTCCCCACTTCGAAGGGCGCGCTGTACATGTCCATGCAGCGCATGGCGTAGCGCTGGCACAGCGCCGCCACTTCCCGCTGCACGGGGCCGAACCGGTCCAGGTCCTTGAACACCAGGGGATGCAGCGGTTGCATGACGAACAGGGCATTGACCCCGCGCTGCCGCAGCAGCGCCATCAGCGCGTCCAGCTCGCGCAGCTCGTCGCGGCCGGTCAGCGGCTGGGGCAGATAGGCGGTCTTGCCGCCTTCGGGGATGCTGCGCAGGTACTTATTGAAGAACTCGTCGCGCACGGCATAGCGGTTGCCGCCCATCAGGGCCTGTTCGGCGCCCTGGGCCTCGGCGGCCAGCGCTTCCCAATCCACCACGCGGGCGGCCGCGGGCGGCCCCTCGCGTTCACGTTCGGGGGCAGGCGCTGCATGGGCAGCGGGCGCCCACAGGTCGACCAGGCGCTGGCGGAAGACGTAGGCCTGTTCCGCCGCCATGGACCAGGCGACGCCCGCGTCGCCCTTGGCCTGCAGCCAGCGGACCACCTCCGCCCGGCCTTCGGGCTGCCGCAGCAGGCGCGGCAGCAGCGGATTGGCGTGCTCCTTGAACTCGTCGGGTCCCAGTCCGCCTTCACCGTCGAACCAGCCCGGCGACAGCATCACCACCACGCGCGAGGCCGGCGACAGGTCCTCGGCCATCGCCGCCAGCACCAGTTGCATGCCCAGCGACTGGAAGCCCGAATGGCCATAGGCCAGGACCGGCATCTGCAATTCGTCGGCCAGGTAGCGGTAGGGCACGAAGCGCAGGTCGTTGCTGGTCAGCTCCGACGAACCCAGGATCACCAGCCGGTCACCCGTGCGCAGGGCCTGGCTCATGCGGGAGAGGTTGCGCGTCTGTTCCTGCAGCGTGTTGCCCAGGTTTGGGATGTAGATGCCTGGCGCGGCCGCCGGCACGGGTTCTGTTTTCAGCGCCAGGGAGTGCAGCGCGCCCCATCCGGCGGCGGCCGCCGCGGCCAGGGCCAGCGCCGCCGCCAGCGCATGCTGCCGTAGTGTGCGTTTGAACATGGGGAACCAATGCCGCGCGGGGCCCTCTCTATTGGACAGGTTTGTTAGCGGATGTTATCGAGCGGGCATGACCGGAACAAGCGCGGGAAAGCGGGGCCAGAGCGCAATTCGCCTTTTTGCCACAGGGTCCGCGGCTCGCGCGCCGCCCGCCGCCGCCAATCCCGCAGGGAAGGAATGCGATAGCATCGCTCTGGCGGGCCTCTTCTGGATTTCCATGATTGACCCCGCCCGCGGCCGCATCCGCGCCGCCCGAATGTTCCTCACCAAGATTGCGCAGCCCATGACCGCCACTACCCGTATCGCCCGCAAGCACCCCGACGAATTGATCGTGGGCCTGGTGTCCGTTTCCGATCGCGCCTCCAGCGGCACCTATCAGGACCAGGGGCTGCCCGCGCTGCGCGAATGGCTGGGCGGCGCCCTGGCCTCGCCCTGGCAGGCGGTGGACCGCCTGATCCCCGACGAACCCGCGCGCATTTCCGAGACGCTGATCGAACTGGTGGACGGCTGCGGCTGCGACCTGGTCCTGACCACCGGCGGCACCGGTCCGGCGCGCCGCGACGTCACGCCCGAAGCCACGCTCGCCGTCGGCACCAAGGAAATGCCCGGCTTCGGCGAACAGATGCGCCAGATCAGCCTGCGCTTCGTGCCCACCGCGATCCTGTCGCGCCAGGTGGCCGTCATCCGGGAAACGCCCGCCCACGCCGCCCTGATCGTGAACCTGCCCGGCCAGCCCAAATCCATCCGCGAAACGCTGGAAGGGCTGAAGGGCGAGGACGGATCCGTGCTGGTGCCGGGCATCTTCGCCGCCATTCCCTATTGCATCGATCTTATCGGCGGCCCGTACGCCGAAACCCGGCCGGAAATCATCGCGGCCTTCCGCCCCAAATCGGCCCGCCGCGCGCCGCAGGCCTGATCCGGCGCTGCGTTATATTGGCCGCCCATTCACCTCCAACCGCTTGAGAGTTCCATCGCCATGAAGGTTCGCACCGCTTTGTCCCTTACTGTCCTGGCAGCCTTGTCGGCCTGCGCCAACGTCAAAGACGTGCGCGACCGCGATCCGGTCTTCTACGGCTCCACCCAGCGCACACCCGAGGACTACACGGCCTGCGTGGCGGAATCCTGGAAGAACCTGGGCGTCAATTTCCAGCAGAAGGCTGTGCGCAACGGCTTTGAACTGATCCAGGAAGACAGCCTGGGCGTTGAAGCCGTGCTGACGACCACGCACTGGAAGGGCAAGACCGAAGCGCGCCTGTCCACGCGCATCGCGCGCCGCGACCAGAGCATCATCGAGCCCGCCAACCTGTGCCTGTGAACGCCATGCAGCATCGTCGCGACGTCCTGCGGCTGGGCCTGGCCGCGGCCGCCCTCTGCCTGGGCCTGCCGGCCCGCGCGCAGCAGCAGAGCGGCTTTATCAGCCGCAAGCTCAACGTCCCCGTGCCAGGCGGCGTCGCCGTCCTGGGCCTGGGCAACGCCGAGCGCGCGCCCGAGGTCAGCTTCCTGGGCCGGCGCGTGCTGGTCGTGCGAGAAGAGGGCAAGCAGTGGATCGCCGTGGTCGGCATCCCGCTCAGCGTGAAGCCGGGCGAGCAGCAGGTGGAAATCAAGGATGCGCAAGGCAAGCGCTCACAGTCCTTCAAGGTCGGCGCCAAGGAATACAAGGCCCAGCACATCACGCTGAAGAATCCGCGCCAGGTCAATCCGGATCCGGATGACATGAAGCGCATCGAACGCGAGCAGGCCGAGCAGGCCGCCGCCAACCGCGCCTACCGCGCGGGCGTCACGCCCAGCAACCTGCTGCTGGACCGCCCGGTGAACGGCGGCCGCCTGTCCAGCCCCTTCGGCCTGCGCCGTTTCTTCAATGGCGAGGAGCGCAATCCGCATTCGGGACTGGATTTCGCCGTGCCGTCGGGCACGCCGATCAAGGCGCCGGCCGCTGGCGTGGTCGTACTGGTGGGGGATTACTTCTTCAATGGCAAGACGGTGTTCCTGGACCATGGCCAGGGCTTCGTCAGCATGTTCTGCCACATGTCGGCCATCGACGTGAAGGTCGGCGACGAAGTGCCGCGCGGCGGACTGGTGGGCAAGGTCGGCGCGACCGGCCGCGCGACCGGCCCGCACCTGCACTGGAACGTCAGCCTGAACGACGCGCGCGTCGATCCGGCCATCTTCATCGGGGCGTTCAAGCCCTGATCCTGTCCCGGGATTTGGGGGCGCGGAACCGCGCCCTCAGGCCGTGGCGGCCTGCTGCGCGATCAGTTGCAGCACATGCTGGTGCACGCGTTCGGCATAGTCCATATGCTGCCGCACGTTGAACTGCTCGGCTTCCTGCTCGTCCAGGCAGTTGTCGTACTTGGTCTTGGCCTCGGCGTAGGTCAGGCCGGTATTGCGCAGGCTGTTGATGAAGGACTCGCGCGACTGATGCAGCAGGCGCAGGCCTTCCTCGCCCTTGACGAATTTTCTTCGCGCCAGGGCAAGCTGGTCAGCGGCGGCTTGCAGATCTTGTGTCAGGTCCATCGTGCTTCATGCTCGTCCTGCCGGGCGTCGCGCCGGGCAGAGGGCGCCATTCTTTCATGAACGGGCGCTCCACGCATTACGGCATCGCGCGGCCCAGGTTTAAGGCTGGCGCGAAAAGGGAGCCGGCGCGGGGCCGGCCCTGTCGCCCTGGCTTAGCGGCGGAATTGCTGGGGACGCTGCGGCGCGGGACCGCGCTCGTCCTTGTGGCGGAAGTTGATGCGGCCCTTGGTCAGGTCATACGGCGACATTTCCAGGGTGACGCGGTCGCCAGCCAGGATGCGGATGCGGTGCTTGCGGATGCGGCCGGAGGCGTAGGCGCCGACTTCGATGCCGTTGTCCAGCTTCACACGGTAGCGGCTATCGGGCAGCACTTCGTCAACGATGCCGTCCAGTTCGATGAGTTCTTCTTTAGCCATTCTTTTCTCCTATCAAAACGCGCAGCCATACCGACGGCATGGCGCGCCGCGCGTGGCGGCAAGCGCGTCGGACCCGAACGGGCGGGTCCAGCGGTTTGAACGTAAAACGTCCGGGCAAGCGCGGGTAAGGGCCACGGCATCCGAAGCGGATGTCTGAAATGACGGATACTCGCGCCGCGTGGGCAGTGTGCGCGCGGTGCGCGGCTTGGTCGCGGCGGCGCCTTTTGCGCAAATCGCCGGAAGAAGCGGGGTGGAGCTTGTGCTGCCAGGCCGCGCAACGATGGAGGTGGAGGCGCGCCCGGTGGCGGAGGGGTTTTTCCGGAAAAACCAAGCACGTCCTGGGTTGCCCCGAGCATTGCCCGCAGGCGGTACAGGTTGGCACGCAGAGTGACCGAAGCCCGGTTTTTGCGGAAAAATCACGGACTTATGGTACTGCAAAGCGCAATATTTAGCCAGTATTTATCTGTGGCCGCGCTGCGATAGTTGCTGTTCAACGACTCTAGCGTGCCGGTATCCGCTCACGGTATTCAGCTTCCACCCGGCCGAGCACGGACCAGAACGGACCCGGGGCGCGGCCGGCCAGGCGGGCTTCGAGCACGCCCAGGTGCACATGCCAGCCGCCGGCCACGTCCACCATGCCGTCGCGCGAGGACAGTTTGCGGTGGGTCAGCACCAGGCGCGTTTCCTTGCCTTCCGGCGACAGCTCGAAGGTGACCTCGGAAGGATGGCCGGGGGAGCCGCCCCAGGTGAAAGCCAGCAAATGCGGTGGTTCGCAGCGCGTGATGACGCCTTGCGTGGTGACGCCGCCTTCGTACGGCTTGTAGGCATCAGGCACCGGTTCGGTCACCGAGGACAGGTCCGCGTGCATGAAGCGCAGCGTCACGCCGCCGCCTTCGCGCAGCTCCATGTCGCCGGATGCCAGCCAGCGGCCGCGTTTTTCGGATTCGGTGAGAAAAGCCCAGACCTCGTCGACGCTGGCGGGCAGTATCCGCGTAAAGCGGATGGAGGTGGGGTCCAGAACGACGCCGTGATCACTCATGTGGTTCTCCAGAAGACGCGGCCGGGGACCAGCTGGCGGCGAGCGCGGCTTCCAGCGCGCCCAGCTTGCCCGACCAGAATTGTTCATAGAAGCGCAGCCATTGCATGGCCTCGGCCATGGGTTCGGGATTGAGGCTGCATACATGCGTGCGGCCGCGGATGGAGCGCCGCACCAGACCGGCGCGTTCCAGGGCCTGCACGTGTTTGGAGGCGCCCGCGAAACTCATGCTGTGGGGCGCCGCCAGTTCGCCGATGGTCTGTTCGCCCCGGGCCAGGCTGCGCAGCATGTCGCGGCGCGTGGGGTCGGCCAGCGCGCGAAAGACGGCATCGAGGGCGGGGGAGGGAATTGATTCAACCATGAGGTTGAATATAGTCCTGCCTCGCGAATTAATTCAACTAGTTGGTTGAATTTTTATGTAACCGCCTGCGGATGATCTTCTTCCATCGCCCCATATGCATCGGGGTACTGCGGCAGGCCGTCGGTGATGTCGAACCAGGGCGCCTTGCTGGCCACGTGGCAGTGGGCCGCCGGCTTGATGCCCGGGTCGTCGTCCAGCGGACCCAGAGGCAAGCCGTAGACGTCCGGCGTCTGGTCGAAGCGGGTCAGGAGGGGCGTGCCGCAGGCTTCGCAGAAGCCGCGGTAGCTGCCCGGAGACGAGCAGTACCAGGTGACGTGGTTTTCTCCGCGGGTCCAGGCGAAGTCCTTGGCCTGGACCGTCGCCCGGCTGCGGAATGCCGCGCCATGCGCCTTGCGGCAGATCGTGCAATGGCAGTTGAGGGCGTCGGTGAGCGGACCCGTGATCTCGTAGGCGACGCGGCTGCACAGGCAGGAACCTTTGATCATGATGAACGCCAGGCTGGTGGGGAATATCCCCAATATACCTGTGGCGCGCCGGGCTGGAGGCGGCCTTTGTGACGAACGTCTTTCAGATCGTTCCAGTGTCCCTATTTTCAGCCAAATGAATCGATTCTCGGGTCATCGTGCTGTCATGCCGCGAAAACAGAATGCCGCCATGAACACATCCAAGGGGATTCAACGATGACCTACGCCATCGAAGTACAAGGGCTCAGCAAGAGCTTCCACGCCGGCGCCAAGGCGCTGGACGGCGTGAACCTGCAAGTGGCCGACGGCGAGATGGTTGCCTTGCTCGGCGCCTCGGGTTCGGGCAAGTCGACGCTGCTGCGTCATCTGTCGGGTTTCGTGGCCGGCGACGCGGGCAGCGTGGCCGTCAACGGCCGCACGATCCAGCGCGACGGCCGCCTGAGCCGTGACGTGCGCTCCGCGCGCGCCGGCATCGGCTTCGTGTTCCAGCAATTCAATCTGGTGGGCCGCCTGCCGGTCATCACCAACGTGCTGACCGGCCTGCTGCCGCGCGTGCCGCTGTGGCGCAGCCTGACGCGCTGGTTCCTGCGCGGCGAAGTGCAGCAGGGCCTTGAAGCGCTTGCCCAGGTTGGTATAGACGACTACGCATTTCAGCGCGCTTCGACGCTGTCCGGCGGCCAGCAGCAGCGCGCGGCCATCGCCCGCACGCTGGTGCAGAACGCCCGCGTCATCCTGGCCGACGAACCCATTGCCTCGTTGGATCCGGAATCCTCGCGCCGCGTGATGGACACGCTGGCCCAGATCAACCGCAGCCGCAAGGTAGCCGTGGTGGTGTCGCTGCACCAGGTGGACGTGGCTTTGCGCTATTGCCCGCGGGTGGTGGCGCTGCGCCACGGCAAGGTGGTCTACGACGGCCCCTCCGCCGCGCTCACGCCTGCCATGCTGAGCGACCTGTACGGCTCCGAACTGAGCGAGCTGCTTCCCGAATATGCGCCGCAAGCGCCGGCCATGCCCGGCATGGCGCCGCTGTCCCGCCTGGCGCAAGCCGCCTGATACCCCGACCCATTTCTCCCCGGAGCCTTCCATGCTACGCAGAACCTTTGTCACCCTGATCGCCGCCGCGGCCCTGTCCACGCAGGCCTACGCCCAAGATGCCAAGACCCTGAATTTCGGCATCATCTCGACGGAATCGTCGACCAACCTGAAGTCCGTGTGGCAGCCCGTCATCGACGACCTGAGCCGCGCGATCGGCGTGCCGGTCAAGCCCTTCTTCGCGTCCGACTACGCCGGCATCATCGAAGGCATGCGCTTCAACAAGGTGCAGATGGGCTGGTTCGGCAACAAGTCCGCAATCGAGGCGGTGGACCGCGCCAAGGGCGAAGTGTTCGCTTCCGTCATCGACAAGGACGGCAACCCCGGCTACTGGTCGCTGCTGATCGTCAACAAGGACAGCAACCTGAAGACCCTGGACGACGTGCTCAAGCGCGGCGGCACGCTGAGCTACGGCGCGGGCGATCCCAACTCGACCTCGGGCACGGCCGTGCCCGGCTATTACCTGTGGGCCGCCAACAAGATCGAGCCCAAGACCTTCTTCAAGACGGTGCGCGCCAGCAATCACGAAACCAATCTGTTGTCGGTCATCAACAAGCAGGTCGACGTGGCCGTCAACAACACCGAGGCGCTGGAGCGCTATCGCCTGAACACGGGCAAGGACGCCAACGACAGCGTGCGCGTGCTGTGGAAGTCGCCGCTGATCCCGGCTGACCCGCTGGTCATGCGCAGCGACCTGCCGGCCGACCTGAAGGCCCGCATCCGCGACTTCTTCGTCAACTACGGCAAGGGCAAGGACGCCGAGCGTGAAATGGCCAATCTGAAGGCGCTGACCTATCAGGGCTTCCGCGTCTCCGACAACCAGCAGCTGGTGCCGATCCGTCAGATCGAGCTGGCGCGCGAGAAGGCCAAGGTCGAAGCCGACGCCACGCTGGGCCAGGCCGAAAAGCAGAAACAGCTGGCCGAACTGGACAGCAAGCTGGCCAGCCTGGGCCAGCCTGCCGCCAAGCAATAAGCCTGCAAGCGGCAAGCCGGTGCGCCGCGGGCGCGCCGGCTTGCCCGCAACTGAAACCCAACCAGCGGATCGCCTTTTTCCTATGAACGTAGCCATGCAGACCTCCCGCCTTTCCGCCGCGCCGCGCTCGTCGCTGCCAGTCCTGCTCGTATGGGCCGTCGTGCTGGCGCTGCTGGTCATGTCGTGGCAGGGCGCCGACATGCGGCCCCTGGACCTGCTGCGCGATTCGGGCAACATGGCCCAGTTTGCCGCCGACTTCTTTCCGCCGAATTTCCGCGACTGGCGCATGTACCTGGACGAGATGATCGTCACCGTGCAGATCGCGGTCTGGGGCACCTTCCTGGCCATCGTGGTGGCGGTGCCGCTGGGGCTGCTGTGTTCGTCGAACATGGTGCCGGCCTGGGTGTACCAGCCCATGCGGCGCCTGATGGACGCGTGCCGCGCCATCAATGAAATGGTGTTCGCCATGCTGTTCATCGTGGCGGTCGGGCTGGGCCCGTTCGCCGGCGTGCTGGCGCTGTGGGTGCACACCACCGGCGTGCTGGCCAAGCTGTTCTCGGAAGCGGTCGAGGCCATCGATCCGCGTCCGGTGGAAGGCGTGCGCGCCACTGGCGCGAATGCGCTGGAGGAAATCGTCTACGGCGTGATTCCGCAGGTGCTGCCGCTGTGGATCTCGTATTCGTTGTACCGCTTCGAATCCAACGTGCGCTCGGCCTCGGTGGTCGGCATCGTCGGCGCGGGCGGCATCGGCACCGTGCTGTGGGAAATCATCCGCAGTTTCCGCTACGCCGAAACCTGCGCCGTGATGATCATCATCGTGGCTTTCGTGGTCATCATCGACATGGCGTCGGCGCGTATCCGGCGCGCGCTCATCTGAGCCTGCGCGGGGCCCGGGCGGGCCCCGCCGGCCTCAGGCCTGCGGAAGCAACGCCTGGAACGCAGGCAGCGCCAGCAGGCCCGCCAGCTGCGCGGCCTGCACATCGGCTTCCGACACCACCGCGCGCGGCATCAGGAAGTTGACGGTGCCCAGGCAGACCTCGCCGTACACCACCGGCACATTGATGACGGAGCGCAGGCCCAGGCGCTGGATCGCGTCATGGTCGTTGAAGAACTCGCGGATCGCGTCTTCGCCTTCACCCACGAACACTTTTTTTTCCAGCAGGACGTGGCGGCCCCAGGCCGTGCCGCTCTTGTCCTTGCTGCCGCCGGGCGGATAGGCTTCGGGGTTGGAGCTATACAGCCGCAGCACCCGCATGGCCTGCGCGTCATAGCGGTTGACCGTGCACAGCGTGTGCGCCAGCGCGGCATGCGCATGGGCGTCGATGGCCCGGAAGGCCGCCGTGGAATCGGCGGCGGCGTATGCCTGGACAATGGCGGCCACGCCGGCCTGCGTCGGCGCAGCGGAACGGATGCTTACGGTCATTCGGCGGTGATTCCCAGTTCTTTGATCAGCTTGCCGTACTTGTCGGCATCGCGCGCCAGGATCTGGCCGAATTGCTCCGGCGTGGTCTCGGTCAGCAGCACGCCCATGTCGCCCATTTTCTTGATGACTTCGGGACGCTTGAGGATCAGGTTGATCTCGCGGTTCAGGCGCGCGGTCAGTTCGGGCGGCATGCCTGCCGGGCCGAAGGCGCCGTACCAGACCGACAGCTCGTAGCCCGGCAAGGTCTCGGCCACCGTGGGTACCTCGGGCAGCAGCGGCGAACGCGCTTCCTCGGTGACGGCCAGCAGCTTCAGCTTGTTGTTCTGCACGTGCGGCAGGGTCTGCGTGCCGGCGCTGAACAGCACCTGCGTGCGGCCGGCCACGGTGTCCAGCACCGCGGGCGCGCCGCCGCGGTAGGGGATGTGCATCATCTTCACGCCGGCGGCCTTCTCGAACAGCGCGGCGCTCAGGTGGTTGGTGGAGCCCTGGCCGGCGGAGGCATAGGCCACGGTGCCGGGATTGGCCTTCAGGTAGGCGATGAATTCCTGCACGTTGGACGCAGGGACCGACGGGTTCACCACCAGGGTGTTGGTGACCAGCGCGAGTTCGGCGATGGGCGTGAAGTCCTTCACGCCGTCGAACGGCATGCTGGAGTACAGCGCCTGGTTCATCGTGTGCGTGCTCATCGAGCCGACCAGCAAGGTGTAGCCGTCGGGCTTGGCGCGCGCCACGAAGGTGGTGCCGATGTTGCCGGACGCGCCCGAGCGGTTTTCCACGATCACGGGCTGGCCCAGCGATTGGGTCAATCCTTCGGACAGCACGCGCGCCAGGATGTCGGTGGAGCCGCCCGCGGCCCACGGCACGATCAGCGTGATGGGTTTTTCGGGCCACGCGGCGTGGGTGAGCGCGGGCGCGGCCAGCGCCAGTCCCAGCGCGCACGTGCGCAGCAGTCGTTTGAATTGCAGTTTCATGGTGTTTACCCCTTTGCTTGATGTCCGGTCTGTGTGCCGGTTGAATGAAACAGGTTCAGCGGCCGGCGGCATAGCCCTGCATGCCGCGCGGGTTGGCGCCGGCGCGCAGCAGCAGGCCGCCGCCCGCGGCAGGCTCGCGGGTGCAGGCGCTGATGCGGCCTTCGGACCAGTCCGGCCCCACCTTGACCTCGTGGCCCGCCGCGCGCAGCGCCTCCAGCGTGGCGGCCGGCATGCGCGATTCCACGGTCAGCCGGTTCAAGGTCAGGCTGCGCGGCCAGAACGAGCCCGGGAAGTGATCGATATGCCAGGAGGGCGCTTCGATCGCCTCCTGCAGGTTCATGCCCATGACATGGCGCAGGAAGAACGCCACCGTCCATTGGTCCTGCTGGTCGCCGCCTGGCGTGCCGAATGCCATGTAAGGCTGGCCGTCGCGCAGCGCGAGACCCGGCGACAGCGTGGTGCAGGGACGCTTGCCCGGCTGCAGCTGGCCCGGCACGCCTTCGTCCAGCCAGGTCATCTGCAGGCGGGTGGTCAGCGGGAAGCCCAGGCCGGGCACGACGGGGCTGGATGACAGCCAGCCGCCCGACGGCGTGGCGGCCACCATATTGCCGTCGCGGTCGATGACGTCGATCTGGCAGGTGTCGCCCACGAATATCTCGCGCGCCGCCCATTCGGCTACCGGCGGCAGCGCGGCGAAGGTCGGTTCGCCCACGCCGAAGCGGGTGTCGGAGGCAGCCAGGGTGCGCACGGCTGCGTCCAGGTCGGGCAGGCGCGGCGCCTGGCCGCCCGGGCAGCCAGGCAGGAACTCGGACGACGCGCGCGCGCCGATGCCTGCCGCGCGGGAGCGGGCATATTCATCGCTGAGCAAAGCGGCCAGCGGTACTTGCGTGTGGTCAGGGTCGCCGTACCAGGCCGTGCGGTCGGCGAAGGCCAGCTTGGCGGCTTCGGCCACGTAGTGCACGAATTGAGGCGAGGTCGGTTCCAGTCCGGCCAGGCCCAGGTGCCGCAGTATCGCCAGTTGTTGCAGGTGGACCGGGCCTTGCGACCAGACCCCGCACTTGGCCACCGTGTAGCGGCCGTACTGCACGGTGAGGGGCTCGTCGTAGGTGGCGCGCCAATCGGCCAGGTCGGACTTGCGCAGCAGGCCGCGGTTGCGCTGGCCCGTGGTGTCGCGCACCTCGGCCCGGGTGTAGTAGTCGTCGATCGCGTCGGCCACGAAGCCGCGGTACCAGAGCTCCAGCGCGGCGTCGATGCGGCCGCGCCGGTCGGTGCTGCTGGCATGCGCTTCGTCCAGGATGCGGGTGTAGGTGGCGGCGATGGCGGGCGTGCGGAACAGTTCGTCAGGAGCAGGCACGCGGCCGCTGGGCAGCCAGACGTCGCGCGAACTGGTCCATTCGTCGCGGAACAGCGCCTGTACCGCCAGAATGGCCTGCGAGATGCGCGGCACCAGCGGAAAGCCGTTGCGCGCATAGTCGATCGCCGGGCGCAGCACGTCGGCCAGTTCCCAGGTGCCGTAGTCGCGCAGCAGGGTCAGCCAGGCGCCGAAAGCGCCGGGTACCGTGGCGGGCAGCAGACCGATGCCGGGCACCAGTTCCACGCCCAGGCTGTGGAAATAGGCGGGCGTGGCCAGCGCGGGCGCGGGGCCCTGGCCGCAGAGCGCGCGCATGCGCTGTTCCCGCTCGCTCCAGAACAGGATGGGCACTTCGCCCCCGGGGCCGTTCAGGTGCGGTTCCACGATCTGCAGCGTGAAGCCGCCCGCGACCGCCGCGTCATAGGCATTGCCGCCGCGCTCCAGCACGCTCATGGCCACTTGCGAGGCCAGCCAATGGGTGGAGGAAACCACGCCAAAAGTGCCGCGTATTTCGGGGCGGGTAGTGAAGGATGCGCTCATGAGGCCGGTCCGGGCAGCAGGGGATGGTTGCAGTATAGGGTCATGAAATAACTGTTTTTTCCTTTGTTGGCATAATTGAATAACCAATTGGTTATAGGAAAGATCGTGACCTGGGATGCAGCCCGTCTCGCCAACCGCCTCAAGCATCGCCACCTGGCGCTGCTGATCGAAATCGCCAGGCACGGCTCGCTCACGCGCGTGGCCGCCGCGGCCGGCATCAGCCAGCCCGCCGTCACCAAGGCGCTCACGGAGATCGAGGACATCTTCGGCGCGCCGTTGTTCACGCGTACCGGGCGCGGCCTGCAACCCACGCCGCTGGGCAACCTGGCCCTGGTGCGCGCGCGCCACATGCTCAGCGACCTGGACCTGTGGGCGCGCGAGGTCGAGGCCCTGCACGCCGGCCGTTCCGCGCATCTGCAGGTGGGCGTGGTGCCCTACGTGTCCAGCGCCTTGCTGACGGCGGCCATCAGCCGCCTGCACCAGCGCCACGGCGTGACGCTCAGCCTGCACCGCGCCACCACCGACCATCTGGTGCCCATGCTGCGCCGGCATGAACTGGATTGCATCATCAGCCGCGCCACTTCGACCGTGGCGCCGGAGGATCTGATCCACCGCGTGCTGTACCGCCAACGGCCGCGCCTGATTGCGCATGGCCGGCTTGCGCAGCGGCTGGCGCGGCGCAAGCCGGACTGGGCCGCCGTCGCGGCAATGGACTGGGTCCTGCCGGCGGCCAACACGCCGACGCGGCAACTGATCGTGGAGCACTTCATCCGCGCCGAATTGCAGCCGCCATCGCCAGTGTTGGAGGCGTACTCCACCGACGTGATCGAAGGCATGCTGACGGTGAACGAGACCCTCATCTCCGTGGTGCCGGAGGACATCGCGCGCGAACTCTGCCAGCGCGGCAAGCTGGGCATGGTGCCATGGGACTTCGGCTGGGAATTGCCGCCCATCAACCTGATACGGCGCAAGCGCGAACAGCCGCTGGTGGCGGAGGAATGCTTTTCGGAGATCCTGCTGGATCTGTGCGGCGACGCCGCCGCGCCCTGGGGCCAGGGCGATCCGCGTTGACCGGCGGCGCTAGGCGTTGAGCTTGTCGCGGGCGATGTTCAACAGTGCGGCGGCAGCGGTTTCCGGGGCAGCATCGTTGCTGACGCGCAGCAGCCGGCATTGTTGCGGCACGGGGAATGCCTGCATCGCGCGCGCCAGGCGCTGCGCGATCTGTTCCGCGCTTTCCCGGCCGCGTCCCGCCAGGCGGCGGACGAGCTGGCCGGGATCGACCGTGACCTCCACGGCGGTCAAGGCCGGGTAGCGCGAGTGCGCCTGTTCCAGGTGCGCGCGCGAGCCGTTGATGATGACCGCGGCGCCGCAGGAGAGCCAGGCGTCTATTTCGATGCCGATGCCGTAATGCAAGCCATGGCTGGCCCAGCGCAGGGCGAAGCAGCCCAGCGCGGCGCGGCGTCCGAACTCGTCTTCGGTCAGGCATAGCGCGTCTTCGGTGGCGCCGCTGTCGCGCGTGATGTAGCGATGCGCGACCAGCACGGGCTCGTCGCCGCGCAGTTCCGCGCGCAGCAGGCGCAGCAAGGTGTCCTTGCCGCTGCCCGATGCGCCCATCAGGTAGATCAGCCTGGTGCCGTCGGCGGGAACCGAGGTGCTCATGCTGCCGCCGGCCCTTGCAGATAGCCGGCCCCGGCCGCATCGGCGCTGGTGCCGTCAAAGCCGTAGTGCCGTGCCGCGACAAAGTCCGCGCCTGGCGCGGGCTGCACGTAGACGCTGACTCCGGGAACGGCCATGGGCTGTCCGCGCAAGGGATCGGCGAACGCGGCGATTTCAGCCTGCGCTTGCGACAGCGCCTCGCCGTGCAGCTTGCCGGTCAACGTGATGTGGAAGACGTAGGTATCGAATACATACGGATAGCCCCAGCGCGCCAGCATGGATTGCTGCGGCGGACTGAGCGATTGCGGTTGGCGGCGCGCGGTTTCCTCGGGCGTGGGCGGTGCGCGCAAGGAGTCCAGGTCGCGCACGGCGGCTTCGGCCAGGGCCTGGATCCGCGCGCGTCCCTGCGTGTCGGATGCAGCGATGCGCCAGGCCAGGAAGCCGCGCAGCGGTTCGCACTCCAGTTCCAGCGAGAATGGCGTGCCGCCTGCGGCCAACTGGCGGGCGGCCGCGTCGACTTGTTCGGGGCTGGCGCCCGGATTCAGGCGGAAGGGCGGCTTCAGCGTCGCATGCAAGCCATAGTGGCGCGGCGCTTCGGTCCAGCCGCGCGACGCCGCGTTCTGGCCCGGCAGCGGCGGCAGCGCCAGGCCGGTGTCGGCGCAGCGGCCCAGCCAGCGGCTGCCGTGTTCGCGCCAGGGGCCGGTGGGCGCCAGGTACAGGGCGTAGCGATGGGCGAGCGGCATGGTCAGGCCGCCATGCGCTGGCTATGGCTGTCGCCGAAGGCGCGCGTGGCATAGCGCAGTTCGCCGCCCACGATCGCGGCGCAGACGCGGGGCAGGCCCGGCACCTGGTCGTCCACCACGATGGCGTCGGCGATCAGCCCCGGCGCCAGTGCGCCGCGGTCCTTCAGGCCGGCGGCTCGGGCCGGATTCAGCGACACCAGATCCCAGGCCTGCGCCAGCGGCAGCACGCCGTCGTTGGCCAGCTTCATCACGGCGGCCAGCGGGGCAGGGTAGTAATAGTCGGAGGTCAGAATGTCGCACAGGCCCGCACGGATCATTTCGGTGGCGCCGGGTGCGCCAGTGTGGCTGCCGCCGCGCACGACGTTGGGCGCGCCGAAGACCACCGAATCACCCAGGTCGCGGGCCACGCCGGCGGCCTCGCGGGTCAGCGGAAACTCCGCCACGCCGCAGCCCAGCTGGTGGTAGTAGCGGCGGGTGGCGGCATCCGGATCGTCGTGCGAGGCCACCTTCAGGCCCGCTGCCTGCGCGCAGCCGGTCAGCTCGCGCATGGCATCGGCCACCGCGTCGGCGGCAGCCATGGCGGCGCGGATGCGGTCCTGGAAGACGTCGAGGTCGCACTCGGCGCGGTTGGCGTACTGCATCAGCTTGCGCTCGTCGCCCAGACGGCGCGCCATGCTGGGCAGGTGGTCGTTCAGGGCCAGGAAACGCACGCGGCCGTCGCGTATCCATTGCTGGGCAATCTCCAGGCCGCCCACGTGATGGGTTTCGAAGCGCAGGTGCACATAGTGCCGCGCGCCCATGAGATGGCGCATTCTTTCCAGCGCGTCGAACATGCGTTCGGCGTAAGCCTCGCCGCGCAGCCCGCCTTCCCAGGACAGGGTCACGCCATGGAACTCGGTGGTGATGCCGTTGGCGAGCAGTTGGCGGTCCACGTCGAACAGGGCGCTGTCGTAGGGAAACGTCACGCTGGGCCGCGGCATGACGGCGCGCTCGAAGGCGTCGCCGTGCAGGTCCACGATGCCGGGCAGCACCAGCAGATTGCCGGCGTCGAACCAGGGCGCGCCCCGCGGCGCCGCGGCGGCGGAGCCTTCGATCAGTCCGCCATGGAACCGCAAGCTGGCCTGTTCGACGCCGCGCGGCGTCAGGATGCGTTGGCCTGTGACACCGGCCAGGGGCGAGGGGGCGTGCGTGTGTGTGTTCATGGCGTGACGTTAGTGGGATTGCATTACAACCAGATGTCTAGATGAGTTAATCCATTAGTCGGAGCCTTCCGCGCCGCCTGCGCGCGCAGGCGGCGGCCTGGCGTCAGCTGTCGTCCGTCACCATCAGCTGGACCATGTCGCCCACGAAGCGCGCCACGCTATATTGCAGCGGCGAGCCTTCCTGGTCCACATTCAAGGCCTCCACCTGAAGAATGGGGCGGGTCTTGGGCTGGCCCAGCAGGCGGGCGATTTCGGGCGTGGGCAGGGCGGCGGTGATGCGCGACCACTTGCGCGTGTAATCGCCGATGCCATAGTGGGCATAGACCTTGGAGATCGAGCGCAGGGACGCCAGGCGGTCGGCGAAGTCGGGGAAGCGCTTTTCGTCGAAGAAATGTTCCGAGACGCTGATGGGGCGGTTCTCGGCTTTGCCCACGATCTGCACGCGCAGCAGCGGCGCGGCGCGGCTCAGGCCCAGGTGCTTGGCGATGTCGCCGGCGCGCAGGCTCTGGCTGCCCAGGACTTCCTGGTGGCCCAGCATGCCCTGGCTGCGCAGGTTCTCGGAAAAGCGCGTGCGCTTGCCGATGGCGTAGTCGATCGCGTGTTCCTGGACGAAGGTGCCGCGGCCTTGTTCGATGCGGACCAGGCCGCCTTGTTCGAGTTCGCCCATCGCGCGGCGGATGGTGTGGCGGTTGACGGAAAACTTGGCGGCCAGCTCGGGCTCGGACGGCAGCTGTTCGCCTGCCGCATAGAGCTTGTTGCGGATATCGTCCGCCAGCGCTTCGCCGATTTGCCGCCAGACGGCGATGCCGGAACCTCTTTCGACCATAGGGTGTGCTCGTGCTGTCACATCAGCTTAATGAAGAATGGCAGTGATTGTGCACCATGCGACGGCAGCCGCAAAGGCGCTGCGGGCACGCTGCAACTGTCATCAAAAATTCACGCCAGGCTGTTGAACTTCGTTTTCAGAGCGATCATACTCCATCCGGTCGTCTAGACGTTTAGAGGAAAAAGATGGATCACCCCAAGACAGGGCAGGATGCGGCGGGCGCGCAACGCGCCGCCTGGATGCGCGTGCTGGCGCTGGCCGATCCGGCCGCGCTGGATGGCGCCTTTTGCGCGCTGGCGGGCAAGCCGGAACACCAGACATTGCGCCCCGCGCAGACCGGCATGGCCATGGTGCGCGCCCGCAGCGGCGGCACCGGGGCCCGCTTCAATCTGGGCGAAATCAGCGTGACACGTTGCGCGGTGACGATGGGCGAGGGCGTGGTCGGCGTGGCCTACGTGCAGGGCCGCTCGCAGCGCCATGCCGAGCAGGCCGCCGTGGCCGACGCCCTGCTGCAACTGCCGGAATGGCATGACACGGTGCAGGCCCAGCTGATCCAGCCGCTGGCCCGGCTGCATGCCGAACGGGTCGAGCGCCAGGCCCGCGTGGCGGCGCAGACCAAGGTGGAATTCTTCACGATGGTGCGAGGCGAGGACTGACATGCAGCAACAGATACAAGCCGCCGCGGCCTCGGGCCGGGCGCTGCTCCCCGGATTCGCGGATCCCGTCGGCGACGCGCAGACCACGTTCCGCGCCGCGCTCGACGCGATGGCCCACCCCGGGCGCATCCATGAAATCCTGATCGAAACCGGCGTGCCGACGGGCCTGTCGCCCGCCATGACCGCGTTGCTGCTGACGCTGGTGGACGTGGACACGCCGCTGTGGCTGCCCGAAACCGTCAGCGCGGACGCGATCGCCTTCCTGCGATTTCATTGCGCCTGCCCCATCGTGCCGTCGCCCTCGCTGGCGCGTTTCGCCGCGGTGCCGGCTGGCAGCAAGGCGCCGGCGCTTTCGGCTTGCCACCAGGGTGATCCGGCCTATCCCGATCTGTCGACCACCTTGCTGATCGAGGTCGAATCCCTGTCGGGCGGGGAACCCGCCATCCTCAGCGGCCCGGGGATCAAGAGCCAGCAGCTCCTGCATGCGGCAGGGCTGCCCGAGGGCTTCTGGCGCGAATGGCGCCTCAATCATCAACGGTTTCCGCTTGGCGTCGACGTGTTGTTGACGCAGGAGCGGCGGATCTGCGCGCTGCCGCGCAGCACGCGCAAGGAGAGCTGACATGTACGTAGCCGTGAAAGGGGGCGAACGCGCCATCCTCAATTCCTACCGCATGCTGGACGACTACCGGCGCGGCGACCGCGAAGTGCCCGAGCTGAGCCTGGACCAGATTCGCGGACAGATGCCGCTGGCGGTGTCGCGGGTCATGGCCGAGGGCTCGCTTTACGATCCGCAGCTGGCGGCGCTGGCCATCAAGCAGGCGGCGGGCGACCTGATCGAAGCGGTGTTCCTGCTGCGAGCCTACCGCACCACCTTGTCGCGCTTTGGCTATACCCAGCCCATCGACACCGGCCGCATGCGCTTGCAGCGTCGCATCTCGTCCACCTTCAAGGACGTGCCTGGCGGGCAGATCCTGGGGCCGACCTACGACTACACCCAACGCCTGCTGGACTTTTCGCTTCAAGCGCAGCGCGAGGCCGACGCCTTGCCGCCGGGCGGCGAGGCGCTGGACAGCGCCATGCCGCGCGTTACCGACCTGCTGGCGCATGACGACCTGATCGACGCGGAAGCCGTGCCCGAAGGCGATCCCGAACCTTTCGACCTGACCCGGCAGCCGCTGGATTTTCCGGCCTCGCGCGCGGCCCGCCTGCAGAACCTGGCGCGCGCAGACGAAGGCTTTCTGTTGTCCATGGGTTATTCGACCCAGCGCGGCTATGGCAACACCCACCCCTTCGCCGCCGAGATCCGCTACGGCGCGCTGGAGGTGGAAATGCATATCGAGGAACTGGGATTCGCCGTCACCGTGGGCGAAATCGAGATCACCGAATGCCAGATGGTCAGCCAGTTCGCCGGCAGCGCCGAGGAAGGCCCGAAGTTCACCCGGGGCTACGGCCTGACCTTCGGCTATGGCGAACGCAAGTCCATGTCGATGGCGCTGGTGGACCGCGCGCTGAAGGCGCGCGACCTGGGCGAACGCGCGGATTCCCCGGCCAACGACCACGAGTTCGTGCTCTATCACAGCGACAACGTCGAAGCCTCCGGTTTCGTGCAGCATTTGAAGCTGCCGCACTACGTGGACTTCCAGGCCAACCTGGAACTGTTGCGGCGCATGCGCGCCGAACGCGCCGCGCCAGAGGCCGCGCGCAACGATCTGATGGACGAGGCGGTTTCCCCATGACGACGCAATACGCAACGGTCGAACGCGACGACCACTACAACTTCGCCTATCTGGACGAATCCACCAAGCGCATGCTGCGCCGCGCCTTGCTCAAGGCCGTCGCCATCCCCGGCTACCAGGTGCCTTTCGGCAGCCGCGAAATGCCGCTGCCCTATGGTTGGGGCACCGGCGGCATCCAGGTGACGGCGTCCATCATCGGCGCGAACGACGTGCTCAAGGTGATCGACCAGGGTTCGGACGACACCACCAACGCGATCAACATCCGCCGCTTCTTCGGCCGTGTCACGGGCGTGGCGACGACGGAGTCCACTTCCGCTGCCACCATCGTCCAGACCCGCCACCGCATCCCCGAGACGCCGCTGGCGGAGGGGCAGATCATGGTGTTCCAGGTGCCCATTCCTGAACCGCTGCGCTGGCTGGAGCCTTCCGAAACCGAGACGCGCACCATGCACGCGCTGGCCGAATACGGCGGCATGCACGTCAAGCTGTACGAGGACATCGCGCAGCACGGCCACATCGCCACCACCTATGACTATCCGGTCATCGTGAACGGACGCTACATGATGCGGCCTTCGCCCATCCCCAAGTTCGACAACCCCAAGCTGGACCGCAGCCCCGCGCTGATGCTGTTCGGCGCGGGCCGCGAAAAGCGCGTCTACGCGGTGCCGCCGTACACGCAGGTGAAGAGCCTGGACTTCGAGGACCATCCGTTCCGGGTGGAGACCTGGAACGAGTGCTGCGACCTGTGCGGATCGCGCGAGAGCTATCTGGATGAAATCATCCTGGACGACGCCGGCACGCGCCGCTTCGTCTGCTCCGACACCGAGTACTGCAACGACCGCCAGGCGCAGCAGGGCGCGCAACAAGCCAACCAGGAGACCGCGGCATGAACGTCCAACCCTTGCTTTCGGTGCGCAACATGACGCGCACCTGGGACGGCGTGCATGGCTGCCGCAACGTCAACTTCGATCTGTATCCCGGCGAAGTCCTGTGCGTGGTCGGCGAGTCCGGCTCCGGCAAGAGCACGCTGCTGTCGGCCGTGTCGTACCAGACCCGGCCGGACGCGGGCAGCGTCTGGTACGACACCCGCGACCAGGGCTTTACCGATTTGGCCGCGCTGCCCGGGGCGCGCCTGCGCCTGCTGTCGCGCACCGATTGGGGCTTCGTGCGGCAGAACGCCAGGGATGGCTTGCGCATGCAGGTCAGCGCGGGCGCCAACATCGCCGAGCGGCTGATGGCGGTGGGTGACAGGCACTATGGCGACCTGCGCCAGGCCGCCGGCAATTGGCTGCAAAAGATGGAAATCGATGCGGGCCGGCTGGACGACAGGCCCACCTCGTTCTCGGGCGGCATGCAGCAGCGCCTGCAGATCGCCCGCAACCTGGTGACCCATCCGCGCCTGGTGTTCATGGACGAACCCACGGCTTCGCTCGACGTGTCGGTGCAGGCGCGCCTGCTGGACCTGCTGCGCCAGCTGGTGGCCGACCTGGGCCTGGCCGCCATCGTCGTGACCCACGACCTGGCCGTGGCGCGCCTGTTGGCGCACCGGACCCTGGTCATGCGCGGCGGCGAAGTCGTCGAAAGCGGCCTGACCGACCAGATCCTCGACGATCCGCAGCATCCCTACACCCAGTTGCTGGTGTCTTCCATTTTGCAGAGCTGACCATGCCTGAAAAGACTCCCATGATCGAGGTGCGGGGCCTCGGAAAGATGTTCACCCTGCATAACCAGGGCGGCATGCGCCTGCCCGTGCTGGAGTCGGTCGACTTAGACGCGGCCGCCGGTGACTGCCTGGTGCTGGCGGGACCGTCCGGCACCGGCAAGAGCACCTTGCTGCGCTGCCTTTACGGCAACTATCTGGCGACCGAGGGCAGCATCCGGGTGCGCTGGAACGACGAATGGGTGGAGCTGGCCGGCGCTCCCGAGCAGCGCATCCTGGCGTTGCGGCGCGAGGTGATCGGCTACGTCAGCCAGTTCCTGCGCGTGATTCCGCGCGTGTCGGCGCTGGACGTGGTGGCCGAGCCACTGCGCGCGGCGGGCGTGGAGGCCGATGAGGCCCGTTCCCGCGCAGCGGCCCTGCTGCAGCGCCTGAACGTGCCGCCGCGCCTGTGGGGGCTGGCGCCCGCCACGTTCTCGGGCGGCGAACAGCAGCGCGTGAACATCGCGCGCGGTTTCATCGCGCGCCATCCTGTCCTGTTGCTGGACGAACCCACCGCCTCGCTGGATGCCGACAACCGCCAGGTCGTGATCGCGCTGATCCGCGAGGCAATGGCCGAAGGCCGCTGCCTGCTGGGCATCTTCCACGATGCCGAAGTGCGCGATGCCGTCGCCACGCAGACCCTGGCCTTGCGTCCCGCCCAACCCGCCCAACCCGCCCAACCCGCCCTGGCCGACCTGGAGCAATGATGCAGAGCACCTATCTCACCCATGCCCGCGTGGTGCTGCAGGACCGCGTCCTGGAGGACAGCGCCGTGCTGATCGACGATGGCCGCATCGTCGCCATCGAACCTGCCGGGGCACGCGCGGACTACGAGATCGACCTGCGCGGCCAGACCTTGCTGCCGGGATTGATCGACCTGCACTGCGACGCCATCGAAAAGGAAGCCGAGCCGCGTTCGCGGGTGCTGTTTCCGCTGGATTTCGCGGTGGCCCAGGTGGACCGCCGCAATGCCGCGGCCGGTATCACCACGCCGTATCACGCGCTGTCCTTCGCCAACAGCGAGTGGGGCGTGCGCAACAACCAGACGGCGGCGGAAGTGGTGCGCACGGTGCGCGCCTTCGGCCAGCACAGCCTGGTGGACAACCGCGTCCATTGCCGCTACGAAGTGACCGACGCGACCTCGGTCGATGTGCTGCGCGCGCTGATGGACGAGGGCGCGGTGGACCTGCTGTCGGTCATGGACCATTCGCCCGGCCAGGGCCAGTTCAAGACGCTGGAGTCCTATCTGCAATACATGATGGGCAACCACGCGATGAGCCGCGAACAGGCCGAGGAGGCCGCGCAGGCCAAGACGCGCGCCAAGGACGGCGCGGTAGCGCGGGTGGAGGCGTTGCTGTCGCATGCGCAGGGGCTGGGCATACCGACAGCCAGCCATGATGACGATTCGATCCATCGCATCGCCACCATGCGCAACCTGGGCGTGGCCATGAGCGAATTCCCGATCACCCTGGATACCGCGCGCGCCGCGGTGTCCTGCGGGCTGCCTACCATCCTGGGCGCGCCCAACGTGTTGCGCGGCCAGAGCCAGAGCGGCTCCATGCGCGCCATCGACGCCATCCGCGCGGGCGTGGCCAGCTGCCTGTGCTCCGACTACCAGCCGTCGGCGTTGATCGCGGCGGCCTACACGGTGGCCGCGCAGACGGACCTGACGCTGCCGCAGGCGGTCGCGCTGGTGACGCTGAATCCGGCGCAGGCTTGCGGCCTGTCCGACCGCGGGCGCATCGCGCCGGGGCTGCGCGCGGACCTGGTGGCGGTGGCGCAAGTGGGCACGCAGCCGCTGATCAGCCATACCTGGTCGGCGGGGCGGCTGGTATTCTCGGCGCACTATCCGTCTGTGCGCGCGAGCGAGCAACGGGCGTCCGAAACGCAGGCCGTGGCGGCCTGAACCGGTTCCTGGAGAGAGATGTGTTGCATCCCATCGTGACAGCCGTGGCCTGCAGCCCGACGCACGGGTTCAGCAAGCCGGTGGTGCCGGCCATCATGTTGTTGAAGGGGCTGGGCGTGGAAGGCGACGCCCACATGGGCGTCACGGTCAAGCACCGCTCCCGCGTCAAGGCGGACCCGACGCAACCCAATCTGCGGCAGATCCACCTGATCCACGGCGAGCTGCACGACGAGCTGCAGCTTGCCGGCTTCAACGTGGCCGAAGGCACCATGGGCGAAAACATCACCACCCGCGGCATCGATCTGCTGGGCCTGCCGCGCGGGGCGCGCCTGCATATCGGCGCGCAGGCGGTGGTCGAGATCACCGGCCTGCGCAATCCGTGTTCCCAGCTCGACAACTACCAGCAGGGCCTGACCGCCGCGGTGCTGGGCCGCCATCCGGACGGCAGCCTGATGCGCCGCGCCGGCATCATGGGCATCGTGATCGAGGGCGGGACGGTGAGCGCGGGCGATCCGATCCGCGTGGCGCTGCCCGAATTGCCGCACCTGCCGCTGGAGCGTGTCTGAACACCTTCTGCGCAGGGCCGGCCTGTCGCAAAAACATCGCCGGCATGCGCAGCCGGGAGGCCGCGCATCTGGTTAAATGACGGGAAAGGCGCAGCCGCGATTTCCGCGGCGCGCCGGCCCTTTTTCCGGAGTTTGCGATGGCACGATTCAATTTCACCCAGGATCCCGAGGAACCCGATCTGTGGGCCGCGGAGAACGTCGCCGCCGGCAAGGGCCGCCCGCCCATCCACGTGATGATCCAGACTGACGGCGAAGAGCCCGACAGCAGCGCGTCCAAGGTGGTCAAGGCCATCATCGACGACCTCGACGACCAGATCCTTGCCGCGGCCGAGTTCCTGCTGGAAAACTACTCCTACGAGCACTACAAGAAGCTCGGCCTGGACGACAACCAGCTGCTGCAGGAAGAAACCCCCGAAGCCATGGCCCAGCATGCCGTGCTGCGCGCGCTGTGGCTGTTCGACGAAGACGGCGACGGCTATGAACTGTGGTTCACGCTGCCCTGGGATCCGGTGCATACCTACGACGTGGAATTCGAGGACGGCGCGCCCGTCTCGTGCTCGGTCAACGACTGAGGCGCGCAGGCCCCAGGGGCGTGCTTATCGATCCAGCTCGAACTTCGTCGCCTGGCTCTGGCCCAGCGAATCGTCGTAGCGGTACAGCATCTTCAGGGACTTGCCCTTGCGCACCGTGTCGGCCGCGGTGTTCTCAAGCACCACGTCGATCTCGCGGCCGACGAATTCGGTGCAGTCGGTATCGGCGCGGGCGCCATCGGGGATGTCCGCGTTCCTGACCTTCAAGCGAAACATTAGTTGCGTCAGTTCCGTGCCGTCGGTGCGGTACTGGCGCATCACCACGGGCAGGTTGGCCACGGTGCCGCCCAGCTCGCAGGAAATGCGGGTCCAGGCGTAGGAGGCGGGCGCGGCGGACATCAGGGCCGCGGCTGCCAGGGCGCAGCGCAGGCTAAGGCGTTTCATGGCATGAGAACTGAGCGCGGCGCCCATGCGTGCCGCGCCGGGATGGGGAGCGAAGGGTTTTATATGTTGCTCCCGGCCATGGCGCCGGTCAAGCTGGCGCAAGCCATGAAAAAAAACGGGCCATGCGGCCCGTTTTTCATTGCCTGCTGTTTCAGGCGTTCTGGTTTGCGGCCTGTCCCGGGGAGGCTTCCCCGGCTCCGGCGGACTCGGTATCGGCCGTGCCCTCGCGATTGCCTTCCAGCTTGGAGATCACGGCGGTGGCCAGGCTGTTGCCGACCACGTTGGTGGCGGTGCGGCCCATGTCGAAGAACTGGTCGATGCCCATGATCAGCAACAGGCCTGCTTCCGGCAGGTGGAACATCGGCAGGGTCGCGGCCACCACCACGAGCGAGGCGCGCGCCACGCCGGCCATGCCTTTGCTGGTGACCATCAGCACCAGCAGCAGGGTCAGCTGCTGCGTAAAGCTCATCTGGATGTTGTAGGCCTGGGCGATGAACAGTACCGCGAAGGACTGGTACATCATCGAGCCGTCCAGGTTGAAGGAGTAGCCCAGCGGCAGCACGAAGCCCGAGATGCGCTTGGGCACCCCGAAACGGGTCAGCGCCTCGATGGTCTTGGGGTAGGCGGATTCGCTGCTGGCCGTGGAGAACGCCAGCAGCGTGGGCTCTTTGATCAAACCGCCCAGGCGGAAGGTCGACTTGCCCAGGAACAGGTAACCCACGGCGAACAGAATGGCCCACAGCAGCGCCAGGCCCAGGTAGAACTCGCCTATCAGCTTGCCGTAGCTGACCAGCACGCCCAGGCCCTCGGTGGTGATGGCGGCGGCCATGGCGGCGAACACGCCCAGGGGCGCGAAGCGCATCACGTAGTCCGTCACCCGGAACATGATCTTGGCCAGTTCGTCGATCAGGTTGTAGATGGCGTTGTGGCCCTTGCCGCGGATGAAGGACAGGGCGGCGCCGAAGAACAGCGAGAACACCAGGATCTGCAGGATCTCGTTGTTGGCCATGGCCTCGGCGATGCTGCGCGGGAACACGTGCGTGATGAAGGCCTTGAGCGTGAAGTCACCCGTCTTCAGGCCCGAGGTCAGGCCCGCGTCCGGCAGCGCCAGGTTCATGTGCGCGCCCGGCTGGAAGATGTTGACCAGTGCCAGGCCCAGCAGCAGCGACAGGGCCGATGCGGCGATAAACCAGACCATGGCGCGCATGCCGATGCGGCCCACGGCGCTGGCGTCGCTCATGCTGGCCAGGCCGGTCACCAGGGTGGCGAAGACCAGCGGGGCGATGATCATCTTGATCATGCGCAGGAAGATGTCGGTGACGAGACTGAAGTACGAGGCGATCTGCAACGCCTCTTTCTCATTCTGCGCGTAGTTGTGGCAGAAATAGCCCACCACGATGCCCAGCACCATGGCGATGCCGATGTAACGCGTCAGCTTCTTAGTGTTCATGATCAAAACGGAAAACAGGGATCGTTTGCCTGGCCCGGCAGGGCGGGCGCGCCGGCATGAGGGCGGGCAAGAGGATCCGGAGAGGGGATGCCAGGGTAGGCCGCGAGGCCCGGGTTTACCCTTGGGGCGCGATCTTAACGCCGCGCACCTGACACGCAGTTGTCAGGTTGGGGACGGATGGCGCCGCTTCCTGGGGCGACGGCAAATAGCAGGCGATAGCGAAGATGTATCAATTTGGAACGGCTGCGCTATCGCTCGCCGCCATGCCAGAATGGTTCAGCCCCAGCGCCCGCGAGCCTGGGGCAACACACGAACAACAGGCCCCTGCGCGGGGCCGCATGAGGAGACTAGGCAATGCCGAAACGCGAACTGTCCGTGCTGGCGTCCGGATACACCTATCTGGAGGGGCTGCGCTGGCACGAAAGCCGCCTGTGGGCGTCGGACTTCTATACCGAGCAGGTCATCGCCGTGGACCTGGAGGGCAAGGTCGAGCAGATCTGCAAGGTGCCGCAGCAGCCTTCCGGGCTGGGCTGGCTGCCGGACGGCCGCCTGCTGATTGCGTCCATGAAGGACCGCAAGCTGCTGCGGCGCGAGACGGACGGCACGTTGGCGGTGCACGCCGACCTGTCGGCGTACACCGGTGGCCTGGTCAACGACATGGTGGTGGACGCGCAAGGCCGGGCCTATGTGGGCAATTTCGGTTTCGACCTGATGGCGGGCGAGCCGGTCCGCAATACCGGCATCGTGCGCGTCGATCCCGACGGCTCGGCGCGCCAGGTGGCCGAAGGGCTCTGCTTTCCCAACGGCTCGTTCATCACGCCGGACGGCAAGACCATGATCGTCAACGAAACCTTCGGCAACCGCATTTCCGAGTTCGACATCCTGGCCGATGGCGGGCTGGGGCCGCGCCGCGACTGGGCCGATTTCGGCCCCTTGCCGGCCAGCGACGACCTGGGCGTGCTGATCGCCGCCTCCGCCATCGGGCCCGACGGCGGCGCGCTGGACGCGGAAGGCGCCTTGTGGGTGGCAGACGCCATCGGCAAGCGCATCGTGCGCGTGGCGCGCGGCGGCAAGATCCTGGAGCAGATCGACACCGGCGAATTCGGCATCTTCGCCGCCGCCCTGGGCGGGCCGGATGGGCGGACCCTGTTCATGGCGGCCGCGCCCGACTTCATCGAGGCCAACCGGCGGGCCAAGCACCAAGGCTGCATCCTGATGACCCGGGTGGACGTGCCGCACGCCGGCCGGCCGTAGACGCCGCAGTTTCTGGCGCGGCGCGCCCCGCCGCGCCATCGGTCCTTCGGGCGAGTCGAAGGCTGGCCTGAGCCTTTCGTGCTCATCTGAATGGACCGGATACGGGCGGTTGCAAGACCTTTCGTCGAATCCCCCGTAAAATCACCCCATTCAGCAAGTCTTCAATCATCTTTCAATAGACAGTACCTAAGGAGGACCACTCATGGCCCTAGTCTCCATGCGCCAGTTGCTCGACCACGCCGCCGAGCACGGCTACGGCATTCCCGCTTTCAACGTCAACAACCTGGAGCAGGTCCAGGCCATCATGGAAGCCGCTGCGGAGACCGACAGCCCGGTGATCATGCAGGCCTCGGCCGGCGCGCGCAAATACGCGGGCGAAGGCTTCCTGAAGCACCTGATCCAGGCCGCCGTGGAATCCTATCCCCACATCCCCGTGGTCATGCACCAGGATCACGGCCAGTCGCCCAAGATCTGCCAAGGCGCCATCGACCTGGGCTTCTCCAGCGTCATGATGGACGGTTCGCTCAAGGAAGACGGCAAGACCATCGCCGACTACGACTACAACGTCGAAGTCACCAAGAAGGTCGTGGACACCGCCCACAAGCTGGGCGTGACGGTTGAAGGCGAACTGGGCTGCCTGGGTTCCCTGGAAACCATGGAAGGCGACAAGGAAGACGGCCACGGCGCCGACGGCAAGCTGACCATGGATCAGCTGCTGACCGATCCGGAACAAGCCGCCGACTTCGTGCGCCGCACGCAGCTGGACGCCCTGGCCATCGCCATCGGCACCAGCCACGGCGCCTACAAGTTCACGCGCAAGCCCACCGGCGACATTCTGTCGATCTCCCGCATCAAGGAAATCCACGCCCGCCTGCCCAACACCCACCTGGTGATGCACGGCAGCTCCAGCGTGCCGCAGGAACTGCTGGCCGAGATCCGTGAATTCGGCGGCAACATGAAGGAAACCTACGGCGTGCCCGTCGAGGAAATCCAGGAAGCCATCAAGTACGGCGTGCGCAAGATCAATATCGACACCGATATCCGTCTGGCCATGACCGGCGCGATCCGCCGCTTCTTCGCTGAAAACCCGGAAAAGTTCGATCCGCGCGAATACCTGAAGCCGGCCCGCGCCGCCGCCAAGGCGATCTGTGTGGCTCGCTACACCGAATTCGGCACCGCCGGCAACGCCAGCAAGATCAAGGCCCTGCCGCTGACCGAAATTGCCGCGCAATACGCGTCGGGCAAGCTGGCTCAAGTGGTGCAGTAAGCAAAGCTGCGGGGCTGGACGCTTGAGGCGTCCGGCGCCCGGGCGCAATGAAAAGCGGTCCGCACATGCGGACCGCTTTTTTTTGCCTGCGCCGTCGCTAGGGCGCAGGCGAGTTGCGGGGAAAGTGCGGCACGGTCCGGTCGACGTGGTGCCAGGACGGGGCCGAGTCGGTCCAAAGGGTGGCACGGGCGCGGAAGGCTTCCGGATCGTCCAGCGAACCGGCCCGCACGATGTCATAGCCCATGCCCGCCGAATTGCCGAACAGCGGAGTGCCGCAGTCCGCGCAGAAGCTGCGCATCACGGTATGGCCGGATTCGCCGCGGTAGCGGTGCTCTTTGGGGTTGCCGCGCAGGAGCGTAATGGAGCCGGTGGGGAAGATCAGGGCATGGGCCGGGGCGCCGCCGCTGGAATATTGGCAGTCCCGGCAATGACAGGTCGCCGCCATGATCGGTTCATCGGTGATGGCGTAGCGGATGGCGCCGCATTGGCAACCGCCAGTCAGGTGCACCTGCGCGTCGGCGTGGGCGCTGCGTTTGGGGGAAGCATCCTGCATACGGCTCTGTCTCCAGCTTGGGGTCAGCGCCGTGACGCCAGAGGCGGCCGGCGCGCATCATAGGGGAGGCAAGAGCCTAACCCGGCCGCCGGGCGGCGTCGAGGGGAGGCCCGGCAAAACCTGTCCATTTGCAGTAACCTATGCGCTTCGCAAGACCCACGCGCGTCGCGCCGGCCTTGCACGCGGTTCCCGGATTCCGTTCTACTTCCCGCCCTGGCGCCTGCCCGAGGCGGGAATCTTCATTATTGCCATAGGCCATTCCCGTGACTTCTGCTTTGCATCAATCCAGCATCAAGTCCTTGCCGCTGCTGGGCCGCGGTAAGGTGCGCGACATGTACGCGGTGGGCGACGACAAGTTGCTGATCGTCGCATCGGATCGCATCTCCGCATTTGACGTGATTCTTGACGACCCCATCCCCGGCAAGGGACAGGTGCTGACCGAGCTGACCGAGTTCTGGCTGCAGAAGCTGGCCCACATCCTGCCGAACCACTCCACCGGCATCAAGCCCGAAGACGTGGTCGCGCCGGACGAAGTCGACCAGGTGCGCGGCCGCGCCGTGGTGGTCAAGCGCTTGAAGCCCATCCTGGTGGAAGCGGTGGCCCGCGGCTACCTGATCGGCTCGGGCTGGAAGGACTACCAGGCCACCGGCGCCGTCTGCGGCATCAAGCTGCCCGCCGGCCTGCAACAGGCCAGCCAGCTGCCCGAACCCATTTTCACGCCCGCCGCCAAGGCCGAATTCGGCATGCACGACGAGAATGTGGACTTTGCCCACGTGGTCAAGGAAGTCGGCCAGGAAATGGCCGAGCGCATCCGCGACGTGACCCTCAAGCTGTACGCCGAAGCGGCCAAGTTCGCGGCCACCAAGGGCATCATCATCGCCGACACCAAGTTCGAATTCGGGCTGGACGACGATGGCACGCTGTACCTGATGGACGAAGTGCTGACGCCAGATTCCTCGCGCTTCTGGCCGGCCGACGGCTACCGCGTGGGCATCAGCCCCCCGTCGTTCGACAAGCAGTTCGTTCGCGACTGGCTGGAAACCCAGACCTGGGACAAGACCCCGCCCGCGCCGCGCCTGCCGCAGGACGTGCTGGAAAAGACCGCCGCCAAGTACCGCGAAGCCCTGGACCGCCTGGTCGCCTGAGCGCTTACGGCCAAGGAAAACCCGCTCCTAGGGCGTCCGGACGACGAAAATCCGGATCGCACTTCGGTTTTGTGAAGCAGGGTTCTTGAGCCGCCGGCGTCCGGACTGCGGGATTCCGATGCTCGCCCCGGTGGGGCTGCGCTTCGGATCCCTCCGCCCGGCCACCGGCTCACGACATCTGCCCATGGACTGGGGCTGAAACCAACGCATTAGGCGACTGCCAGCCGAGGTGGCCCGGAGCCATCCGAAGCGCAGCCCCACTGGGGCGAGCATCGGAATGGCGCAGGGCTGCCTCGGCGGCTAAAGAACCCTGACATCTGCGAGCTCGAAGCCCTGCCGCACCGTACTTCGGTTTGGTGAAGCAGGGTTCTTGAGCCGCCGGCGTCCGGACTGCGGGATTCCGATGCTCACCCCGGTGGGGCTGCGCTTCGGATCCCTCCGCCCGGCCACCGGCTCACGGCATCTGCCGGTGAGCGGGGTCCGAAACCTACGCATTAGGCGATTGCCAGCCGAGGACCCGGAGCCATCCGAAGCGCAGCCCCATTGGGGCGAGCATCGGAATGGCGCAGGGCAGCCTCGGCGGCTAAAGAACCCTGACATCCGCAAGCTCGAAGCCCTGCCGCTCCCCCCGGAAGTTGCCTTTACGTGCAATTTCCGCGGGACGGTTCAGATGGAGCGGCTTTTTTTCGCCCTGAAAGCGCCTGCCCTGCAAGGGTTATCAGGGCTTTCGATAGGATTTATTGCGAATTGTGACGTTATAATTCCCGGCTGCTTGCATGGGGACGTTCCCCAGAAAGGAGCTCCCAGCATGGTAATGATGTTGCCTTTCCTGACTGGCCTGATCGCGGTGTGGTTTGGCATGCTAGGCAGGCGCCGCCCCTGCGTGACCTTCTGGCTGCTGACGCTGGCGCTGTTCGCCGCCTGGTGCCAGTACCACATGACCAGCCCGCTGGCCTTGTCGTTCTGAGGGCGGGGCGATGATCTTCTCCCGCAATCCCGCGCGCGGCTCGCGCGTCCTCAATGGCCTGGCGCTGCTGGGCGTCACCGGCGCCCTGGGCATGGCCTTCTTCTGGCAGATCGCCTACGACGAACTGCCTTGTCCGCTGTGCCTGTTGCAGCGCGTGGCGCTGTTGCTAGCGGGCGTGGGCTTTTTGCTGAACATGCGGCTGGGGCCTTCGCCCATGCACTATGCGATGAGCATCGCGGCCGCATTGGGCGGCATGCTGGCCGCCGGCCGGCAAGTGCTGCTGCACATCGCGCCGGGCGATCCGGGCTACGGTTCGCCCCTGCTGGGCCTGCACTTCTACACCTGGGCGTTCATCGCCTTTGCCGCCATCATCGTGTTCTGCGCCGTGATGCTGGCGGTTGACCGCAAATGGGGCGACAACATGCTGCGCAAGCCGGTGTCGGTGCTGGGCGTTCTGGTCATGGCCCTGTTTTTCCTGGTGGCGCTGGCCAATGTGGGCAGCACCACGCTGGAGTGCGGTTTCGGGCCTTGTCCGGACAACCCCGCCAGCTACCAATGGCTGGATTCCGCCTCCGCGACATAGCCCTTGCCGGCGCCGGGTAAAATACCGGGTTTCGCGGCATCCGTCCGCGGTCCTTTGACTTTCCGCGGCCCTGCGCCGCGGTCTCAACTCTACGACACCGGTTATGACAGCCAAGACTTCCGCAGCGGCAGAGGCCACCCCCGTGGTGGGCGTGATTATGGGTTCTTCCAGCGATTGGGAGGTCATGAAGCACGCGGTCACGATGCTGGAGGATTTTGGCGTTCCCCATGAGGCGCGCGTGATCTCCGCGCATCGCATGCCGCAGGACATGGCCGAGTACGGCGCGGCGGCGCATGCCCGCGGCCTGCGCGGCATCATCGCCGGCGCCGGCGGCGCGGCGCACCTGCCGGGCATGATGGCCGCGCTGACCGAAGTGCCGGTATTCGGCGTGCCGGTGCCGTCCAAGTACCTGCGCGGCGAGGATTCGCTGCTGTCCATCGTGCAAATGCCCAAGGGCGTGCCGGTGGCCACCTTCGCGATCGGCGAAGCCGGCGCGGCCAATGCCGCGCTGCACCTGATCGCCACCCTGGCTGGCACGGACGCGGGCTTGCACAAGAAGCTGGTGGCGTTCCGCGCCCGCCAGACGCAAGCCGCGCGCGACATGAAGGTTCCGCCCGAGGCCTGATCAGAATGACTCAATCGACTGCTTTCATGATTGCTCCCGGCGGCTGGCTGGGATTGCTGGGCGGGGGCCAACTGGGCCGCATGTTCTGCCACGCGGCCCAGAGCCTGGGCTACAAGGTCGCGGTGCTGGATCCGGCCGCCGAATGCCCGGCGGGCATGGTGGCCGACCTGCACATCCAGGCGGCCTATGACGACGAAGCCGGCCTCGAGCGCCTGGCCCAGACCTGTCAGGCCGTCACTACCGAATTCGAGAACGTGCCCGCGGACAGCCTGCGCACCCTGGCCACGCGCTGCCGCGTCAGCCCGGCCGGGGATGCCGTGGCCATCGTGCAGGACCGCATCGCCGAAAAGACCTTCATTGCCTCGCAGGGCATTGCTGTCGCGCCGCACGCCGCGATCCGCAGCGAAGCCGACCTGCGCGCTGCGCCCCAAGGGCTGTTTCCGGGCATCCTGAAAGTCGCCCGCCTGGGTTACGACGGCAAGGGCCAGGCCCGCATCAGCACGCGCGAGGAGGCGCTGGCCGCCTTCGCCGAATTCGGCGGCGTGGCCTGCGTGCTGGAAGCGCTGATGCCGCTGGACTACGAAATTTCCGTGGTGCTGGCGCGCGGTTTCGACGGCGCGAGCGTGGTGTTCCCGGTGGCGCGCAACGTGCACCGCGACGGCATCCTGGCGGTGTCGACCGCCGCGCCGGTGCAGCAGGACGCAGCCCACGCAGAACGCCAGGCCCGCGCCACGCAGGCCGCGCAAGCCATCGCGCAAGGCCTGGGCTACCACGGCGTGCTGTGCGTGGAATTCTTCGTGCTCAAGGACGGCAGCCTGATCGTCAATGAGATCGCGCCACGCCCGCATAACAGCGGCCACTACACCATGGACGCCTGCCTGACCAGCCAGTTCGAGCAGCAGGCGCGCGCCATGGCCGGCCTGCCGCTGGGCGGCTCCGACCTGCTGGCGCCTGCCGTCATGCTGAACATCCTGGGCGACATCTGGTATCCGTCGGCCACCGCCACGGCGCAGCGCGAACCCGATTGGGCCGCCGCGCTGGCCGTGCCAACTGCCAAGCTGCATCTGTACGGCAAGCGCGAAGCGCGCCGCGGCCGCAAGATGGGCCACATCACGATCGTGGCGCCGACCTTGCAGCAGGCTCGTGACGACGCCGCCCGCGTGGCGGCGGCGCTGGGCATGCAGGCTCCCGAGTAAAGCGCGGATTCCATGACTTCCTTGCCCCCGTCAGCGTCCGCCAGCGCCGCGGAGATCGCCCACGCCGCGCAGCGCATGCTGGACGGCGAGCTGGCCGCGTTTCCGACCGAGACCGTCTACGGCCTGGGCGCCGATGCGGAAAACCCGCAAGCGGTCGCCAAGATCTACGCCGCCAAGGGCCGGCCTTCCAACCATCCCGTCATTGTGCACATCGCGCCGCAAGGCGATTTGTCGTACTGGGCGGCGGAAGTGCCGCAAGAGGCGCGCCTGCTGATCGACGCCTTCTGGCCCGGTCCGCTCACGCTGATCCTCAAGCGCGCGCCGCACATCGCCGACACGGTCAGCGGCGGCCAGGACAGCATCGGCATCCGCTGCCCCTCGCATCCGGTGGCGCAGGCGCTGCTGGCGGCTTTTGCCGCGGGCAAGCCCAACGGGCAGGGCGGCGTCGCGGCGCCGTCGGCCAACAAGTTCGGCCAGGTGTCGCCGACGCGCGCCGAGCACGTGCGCAGCGAGTTCCCCGAGGAAGTCGCGGCCGGCATGCCGGTGCTGGAGGGCGGCGCGTCGGAGGTGGGCATCGAGTCCACCATCCTCGACCTGTCGCGCCTGGACCGCGGCGCCGGTCCCGTGCTGCTGCGTCCCGGCCACATCAGCGCCGCGCAGATCGAAGCGGTGCTGGGCGTGCAGGTCTTCGCGCCCGACGCCGCCGCGCCCAGGGCATCGGGCACGCTGAAGGCGCACTACGCGCCGCGCACGGCGCTGGAGCTGGCCTCGGACGCGCGGCTGCGCGACGTGGTGCAGGGGCGGGGCCTGCCCGAAGGCAAGGTCGTGGTGGTCGCCTACGGCGATCGCCCCGCCGCGCTCGACGCCCGGGTGCAGTGGCAGGCCGTGCCCGCCGATCCGGCGCGTTACGCCCAGGCGCTCTATGGCCTGCTGCGCGATCTGGACAAGCAGGGTTATGCGCGCATCATCGTGCAGGCGCCGCCGGCTACCGATGATTGGCACGCCGTCAACGACCGCATCGGCCGCGCCGCAGCGGCTTTCGTCTTGGACACGACGGACTTGTAGGATGAGTGAAGCGCGGTAGTTCTTGAGCAAGGACTCGCGTGCTTCACCCATCCTACGCCGCCAGAAATTCGCCGATCCTTTCCACCGCCTGCCGCAACGGCGGCAGGAACTCCTCCGTCAGCCGGTTCAGCGGCACCCGCGCCGCCTTGACGCTGACGTTGACCGCGCCGCAGGCCTTGCCGCTGGCCGAGCGCACCGCCACCGAGATGGCGCGCACGTTCAATTCCAGCTCCTGGTCGACGACGGCGTAGTCCTGTTCGCGGATGCGCGCGAGTTCGGCGCGCAGTTTTTCCTCGGTGACCAGCGTGAATTCCGTGTATGGCTGCAGCTCGGTCGCGGCGAAGTAGCGGGCCAGCGCGGGCTCCGGCAATTGCGCCAGCAGCACCCGCCCGATGGAGGTGCAGTACGCCGGCAGCCTGCTGCCCAGCCCCATCGAGGTGGCCAGCAGGCGAGTGACCTCGGAACGCGCCAGGTACAGCATTTCGTGGCCTTCCATGATGGCCAGGGCGCAGGTCTCGTTGATCGTGGCGCTGAGTTCTTCCAGTACCGGCTGCGCCAGCGAGACGAAGGGCGTGGACGAGAAATAGGCGTAGCCCAGGCCCAGGATGCGCGGCGTCAGCACATAGAGCCTGCCGTGTTGCTCGGCGATGCCCAACAGGATCAGCGTGTGCAGGCAGCGCTGCACCACGGCGCGCGGCAGGCCGGCGCGGCGGCTCAGTTCGGCCGCGGTCTGCGGATGGCGGCGCGTGCCGAAGGCGCGGATCACATGCAGGCCGCGCGCCAGCGTCAGCATGTAGTCCGGATCGCCGCGCAACTGGTCCGGATGATCTTCCGCCGCGAGCGGCGCGGCATAGCCGGGCGGGGGAAGATTGGGCCGCATCAGGCTGCGCGCAGTGGCGCGCCAGTGCGCGCCTGGAGGGCTGAGAGGGTCATGCCGTCGATCATATCCCGAACCAGCAGCCCGTCCGGCGTGATCTCGATGACGGCGAGGTCGGTATAGATGCGGTCCACCACGCCGGCGCCCGTCAGCGGATACGTGCAGCGTTCGACGATCTTGGGTTCGCCGCTCTTGCTGTTGTGTTCCATCATGATGTAGACGCTGCGCGCGCCCACCGCCAGGTCCATCGCGCCGCCCACGGCCGGCGCCTCCCCGGGTTTGGCCAGCGACCAGTTGGCCAGGTCGCCGTTGGCGGCAACCTGCATGCCGCCCATGACGCAGATATCCAGATGGCCGCCGCGCATCATCGCGAACGAATCCGCATGATGGAAATAAGCGCCGCCTTCGAGCAGGGTCACGGGCTGCTTGCCGGCGTTGATCAGGTCCAGGTTGATGTCGGCCTCGGCGGGCGGCGGGCCCATGCCCAGGACGCCGTTCTCGCTGTGCAGCACGATCTCGCGGCCGGCGGGCAGGTGGGCGGCCACCAGCACCGGCATGCCGATGCCCAGGTTGACATAGCTGCCGTCGGGGATGTCCCGGGCCAGGCGGCGCGCCATGGCCTCGCGGGTCAGGGGTTGGAACATGCGGACTCCTTTGGATTCGCCCAGCCCTAGCTGGAAAAGGCGGCGTTGGCCACCTGGGTGACGCGCTTGACGAAGATGCCCGGCGTCACCACGGCCTCGGGCGAGAGCTCGCCCAGCGCGACCCTGGCGCGCACCTGCACGATGGCGGTTTTGGCCGCCATGCACATGACGGGACCGAAGTTGCGCGCGCTTTTGTTGTAGGTGAGATTGCCCCAGCGGTCGGCCAGGTCGGCCTTCACCAGTGCAAAGTCGCCGTGCAAGGGATGTTCGAAGACATGGCCGCGGCCGTCGATCATGCGCGTTTCCTTGCCGCGCGCCAGTTCGGTGCCATAGGCCGTGGGCGTGTAGAACCCGCCCAGGCCGGCGCCGGCCGCCCGCAGGCGTTCGGCGATGGTGCCTTGCGGCACGCATTCCAGTTCGATGCGGCCCTGGCGGTAGAACTCGTCGAAGACCCAGGAGTGCGAGGCCTTGGGAAACGAGCAGATCACCTTGCGCACGCGCCCGGCCTTGATCAGCGCGGCCAGGCCGGTTTCGTGGTTGCCGGCGTTGTTGCTGACCACGGTGAGTTCGCGCGCGCCCTGCGCGATCAGCGCGTGGATCAGTTCGGTGGGCATGCCGGCGCCGCCGAAGCCGCTGATCAGCACGGTCGCGCCATCGTGGACGTCCGCAACGGCGGTTTCGGGAGTGTCGTAGAACTTGTCGATCATGGCGGGGCTCCTGCGCCTTCAGTCCAAGGTGATGCGGGCCTGCTTGATGATTCCGGCGTAGCGCGTCGAGTCCGTCTTCATCAGCTCCGCGAATTGCGCGGTGGTGCCGCTGGCCGGCAGGAAGCCCGCGTCCAGGAATTTCTGCCTGACGTCGGGCTCCTTGACGATCTCGCTGATCTCGCGCGCCATGCGCTCGATGACCGGCGCAGGCGTGCCGGCCGGCGCCATCAGGCCCGCCCACGAACCGGTGACGAAGCCGGGCAGGCCGGCTTCTTCCATGGTCGGGATCGAGGGCTCGGTCGGCCAGCGCTGCTTGCCGGTGAACGCCAGCGCCTTCAGCCGGTTCTGCTTGACGTACTGCATGGGCACGAGGATCGGGTCGAAGACCATCGATACGCGGCCGCCCAGCAGGTCGGCCAGGATGGGGGCGCTGCCTTTGTAGGCCACGTGCGTCATGGTGATCTTGCTTTGCAGCGCGAAGTCGGCGCCGGTCAAGTGCGCGCTGGAACCGTTGCCGCTGGAGGCATAGGTGAGCTTGTCCGGATTCTTGCGGCCGTAGTCGACCAGTTCGGCCACCGTCTTCACGGGTATGTCTTCGGCCACGAACAGGAACAGGGGCAGGTCCGCCATCTGCACCACGGGCGTCAGGTCGGCGGGCTTGTAGCCCAGCTTGTACAGATGGAAATTGATGATGTAGGCCGGAAGGATGGAAAGAAAGGTGTAGCCGTCCGGTTCCGCCTTCGCGGCGATGGCGGCGCCCACGCTGCTGTTGGCGCCGGGGCGGTTCTCGATGATGATGGTCTGCTTCAGACGCGGGCCGAGCTTGTCCATCACGATGCGCGTGACGATGTCGGTCGAGCCGCCCGGCGTGTACGGCACGATGATCTTGATCGGCTTGCTGGGCCAGTCATCCGCTGCGTGGACGCCGGCGCCGGCGGCCAGGCCGCCGGCCGCCAGGGCCGTGCCCAGCAGGGATTTGAGGATGCTGCGGCGGGACTGCAAGAGGCTTGCACGGGTCATGGGTTGGGTCTCCTCCATGAGTCGGCCGCTGGCGTAGTCGCGGCCGTTATTTTTGAGAGATCGCGGCGCCGGCAGCGGCGGGCCCGGGACGCGAAAAAAGTATGGCACCAAGGCAAGCGGCCATCGCGGGCTGGCAGGCGGATAAAGTTCGTTCACCGGACAGGTCTGCAACCTTCTGGAATCGCGGTCGGTACCCCGGGTTTCCACTAGGCTTCTTCGCGTTGTTCACGCCGTGGACATGCCTTAATCTGGCGGCCGGCCCAGTAAGGCAGGGCTCGGTTTCAACCGCAGCCGGCTTACAAGCCAGCGCGGCATCCATCTCAGGAGAAGCGATCATGAAGCGGTCCATCTTGTTTGCAGCCGGCGCCATTGCCCTGGCTTGCGCATCCCAGGCGGCGGTGGCGGGGCCCACCCTCGATGCCGTGAAGAAAAAAGGATTCGTGCAGTGCGGTCTGACCGACGGCGTATCCGGCTTTTCGGCCACCAACAGCAAGGGCGAATGGGAAGGCATGGACGTGGACATCTGTCGCGCGGTCGCGGCGGCGGTGTTCGGTGATCCGACCAAATTCAAGGGCACGCCGCTGTCCACCCAGCAGCGCTTCACGGCGTTGCAATCGGGCGAGGTGGATGTGCTGCTGCGCACCGTCACGCTGACGCAGACCCGCGACACCTCGCTGGGCCTGGCAGCCGTGGCGGCCAGCTTCTACGACGGTCAGGGCATCCTGGTGAACAAGAAGCTGGGCGTCAAAAGCGCCAAGGAACTCAACGGCGCCACGGTCTGCGTGCAGCCCGGCACCACCACGGAGCTCAACCTGGCCGACTGGTTCCGCACCAACAACATCGAGTTCAAGCCGGTGGTGATCGACAAGGTGACCGAGGTCGTGCGCGCCTTCGAGTCGGGCCGTTGCGACGCCTTCACCGACGACGCCTCGCAACTGGCCGCAGTGCGCGCCACGCAGGTCGCCAAGCCGGACGACTACGAAATCCTGCCGGAACGTTTCTCCAAGGAGCCGCTGGGTCCCATGGTGCGCCAGGGCGACGAGAACTGGCTGGGCATCGTGCGCTGGACGCTGTTCGCGCTGATGGAAGCCGAGGAGTACGGCATCACGCAGAAGAACGTCGATGAAATGCTCAAGAGCAACAACCCCAACATCGCCCGCATCCTGGGCGTGACGCCGGGCGCGGGCAAGAACATGGGGCTGGATGAGAAGTGGGCCTACAACGCCATCAAGGCAGTGGGCAATTACAGCGAAGTGTTCGAGCGCAACGTGGGCAAGGACAGCAAGCTTGGCCTGCAACGCGGCACCAATGCGTTGTGGAACAAGGGCGGCGCCATGTATCCCTGGCCGATCCGCTGAGGTTCGCGCCAGCCAGGGCGGCCCGGATTTCCGGGCCGTTTTTTTATGGCATCGCCACGCGATACGTTCGCACCGTATTACGGTACGCTATGCGCTTTCCACTGGACGCCCCAACGCGCCATGACGCAGACCCGAAACGCCGAGGATTCCCCACTGTTCATCGCCGCGCTGGCGCGCGGCGTCTCCGTCCTGCGCGCCTTCAGCGAGGGGCAGCCCGCCATGACCTTGCCAGAGCTGGCCGAAGCGACCGGGCTGAGCAAGAGTTCGGTGCAGCGCTTCACCCACACGCTGTGGACCCTGGGCTACCTGCGCAAGGATCCCTTGAGCAAGAAGTTCTCGCTGGGACCCTGGTCGCTGGAGCTGGGCATGAAGTACGTGCAGACCAGCCCGCTGGTGCTGGGCGGCAATCCCTTCCTGCACACGCTCAACCGCAACAGCCAGGAGACCTGCAGCCTGGCCGAGCCCGACGGCCTGGATATGGTGTACGTGGCGCGCTTTGCCACCCACAAGGAAATGTTCGTGAACATGCCGGTGGGCATGCGCCTGCCGCTGTACTGCACGGCGGCGGGCCGGGCGGTGCTGGCCAGGCTGGATCCCGCAGTCGCGCGCGATCTCCTGGAACGCTGCGACCGCAAGGCCTACACGGCCGCCACCATCACCGGCATGGATGAGCTCCAGGGCGAGTTGGAGTTTGCCCGGCGTCACGGGTATGCGCGCTCCAACGGCGAGTTCTATCCGGGCGACATCACGGTCAGCGCCGCGGTGCTGGATGCCGGCGGCACGCCAGTAGGGGCCGTCAACGTGTCGGTGCCGTCCAGCCGCTGGTCGTTCGAGCAGGCGCAGGCGGTGTTCGGTCCGCAAGTGGTGGAAACGGCGCACGCCATCAGCGCGTCGCGCACCTTGGGGCGGTCGCGCCCCTTCTATGAAATGGAGCCGCCGGGCGGCGCCCTGCGCGACGCGATGCCGCTCGCGGGCGACGAGGCCTGATTCCAGTGCACGCGGGGCGCAGGCGCGCCAGGCTAGCGTGCTTGCTATTCTTACTAATTTAGTCGGATATAGAACCGCCGATTAGGGGAAACTCCCTAATTGGCCGGTTGCTTGTACGCACGCTACTCTTATTTCGACACGATCATATCGCACAGCGATTTGATCGAATCTAAATAGTGATCCCAGCCTAGTTCATGGCAGCGGTCGTCACACAGGAGCCGAGTTGTGCAGCAGCCAGCCGAAGTCTGTTTTCATCCCGTCGCCGGGTTCATGGGCCTGCCCGCCGTCCGCGCCGCCGGTACGGGCGCGGCGCGCGCCTGCGTGGTCGGCATTCCATTCGATTGCGGCACGCATCCGTTCCGCGTCGGTTCGCGCCAGGGGCCGGACGCGATTCGGGAGCAGTCCAGGCTGCTGCGGCCGGTGGACATCTTCCGGCGCCACGGCATCGACAACCCGCCGGAATTCCTGCGCGCCATCGACGTGGGCAACGTGGCCTGCCATCCGGGCGATCCGGACGCGTCCTATCCGCTGATCGAGGCCGGCATCGGCGCCATCCTGGACTCGGGCGCGATTCCGATCTCCATGGGAGGCGACGGCGCGGTCACCTTGCCGCAGCTGCGCGCCGTGGCGCGCCGCCATCCGGATTTCGTTGTGCTGCATTTCGATTCGCACACCGACACCTATCCCATCCCCGGCTACAACACCGCCACCACGTTCACGCGCGCCGCCGAAGAAGGGCTGCTGGACGTGGCCTCCAGCTTTCACGTCGGCACGCGCGGCAGCTCCTTCATGCCGGGCGTGCTGGAGTTCGGCCGCGAGGTCGGCTACACGATCCTGCCTTATGACGACTTCGACCAGGACCAGAAGGGCGCGCTGGCCGACATTAAGCAGCGCATCGGCGAGCGTCCGGTGTACCTGTGCTTCGACATGGACATCTTCGATCCCTCCTGCGCGCCGGGCGTGTGCACGCCGGAGTGGGGTGGGCTCACGGCCAAGGAAGGGCTGGCGCTGTTGCGCCAGCTCGCGGGCCTGAACTTCGTGGCATTCGACGTGAACACCGTGTCGCCGCCGCAAGACGTGCAGGGGGCCACGGCCTTCCTGGCAGCCACCGTCATGCAGGAATTCTGCGCGCTGGCGGCGGTCGCGGTGCAGCAGTATCCGCAGGGGCGTCCGGCCTGAGCCGGGTTCACCACGCCGACAACTTCATCCAAGGGGAAAACGATGAAACTCAAATCCATTCTGCTGGGCCTGGCTGTCGCCGGCCTGCTGGCTCAGGGCGGCGCGCAGGCGCGCACGCTGGACGAGATCCGCGCGGATCAGAGCCTGAATGTGGTCACCACGGCGTCCGCGCCGCCGCACGGCTTCAAGAATCCGAAGTCGAACCAGCTGGAGGGCATCATGGTGGACGTGGCCGCGGCCGTGGCCAAGCACTTGAAGGTGTCGGACAAGCTGTCCGATGTGCCGTTCTCCGGCCTGATTCCCACGCTGACCTCGGGCCGCGCCGACGTGATGTCCGCGCCGCTCTTCATCACAGAGGAACGCGCCCGCGCCATCGATTTTTCGGCGCCGGTCTATGAATGGGGCGAGGGCGTCGTGGTCAGCGACAAGGCTGATAAGAAATACGCCAAGTTCGAAGACATGAAGGGCCAGCGTGTGGGCGTGCTGGTGGACTCGGTGCAGTTCAACATGATCAAGGACATGCCCGGCACCAAGGTGTCCACGTACCAGGACTATTCCACGCTGCTGGCCGACGTGCGCGCCGGCCGCATCGACCTGGGCATCGTCGACCCGCCCAGCATCATCTACCAGATCAAGACCAAGAACATCCCGGGCGTGAAGCTGGACACGGGCTACCAGCCGCAACGCAAGTGGCAGGTGGGCATGGCGGTGCAGAAGGGCAACGCCGCGCTGCTGGAGGCGGTCAACGGCGCGCTGGCGCAGATGAAGCAGAACGGCGAGCTTGCCGCCATCGGGCAGAAGTGGGGCGTGGCCGACCTGATGAGCAAATGACGCCGCACCGGCACGGATAAGGAGTACGACTTGGATCTCGCGACCCTGCGCATGTACCTGACCCCCCTGGCCGAGGGCACCGTCTGGACCCTGGCGCTGTTTTTCTGTTCGGCATTCCTGGCGGTGGCCCTGGGCCTGGTCGTCTGTCTGTGCCGCCTGTCGCCGTCGCGGCTGCTCAGCCGCGGCGCGCGTTTCTACATCGATGTGATACGAGGCACGCCGCTGCTGCTGCAGCTGTTCTACATCTACTACGGCCTGCCCGAGATGGGCGTGGTCATCAATGGCTTCGTCGCCGGCGTGCTGGGGCTGACGCTGAACTTCGGCGCCTATCTGGCCGAACTGTTCCGCAGCGGCATCCAGTCGGTGGACAGCGGCCAGTACGAGGCGGCGCGCGCGCTGGGCCTGGGCAAAGTGCAGCGGCTGCGCCGCATCGTATTGCCGCAGGCGCTGCGCACCGTGTTCCCGGCGCTGGGCAACTACGCGCTGGTGCTGATCAAGGAGACCTCGCTGGTGGCCGTCATCAGTGTCTACGAGTTGATGCGCGCGGGCGAAATGCTGGCGGGCGCCACCTTCCAGGCGCTGACCGTCTACACCATGGTGGGCGTCATCTACTTCGCCATGTGCAGCGTGCTGTCCTACGTGTTCCGCCGTTCCGAAAAGCGCCTGACCGTGCCGGGCTACTGGAGCGGCGCGGGCGAAAACCATGACATTTCCAAGGCCTGATGCGATGGATGGATTGAACTATGCCGCCCCTATCATCACGATGCAGGGCGTTTGTAAATGGTATGGCGACTTCAAGGTGCTGGACGAACTGGCGCTGGAGGTGCTGCCGGGAGAAAAGCTGATCCTGTGCGGGCCGTCCGGTTCCGGCAAGTCGACCACCATCCGGCTCTTGAACCGGCTCGAGGAACACCAGCAAGGCCGCATCGTGGTCGACGGCATCGAACTGAACGACGACCTGAAGAACATCGAGCGCATCCGCGCCGAGGTCGGCATGGTGTTCCAGCACTTCAACCTGTTTCCGCACCTGACCGTGCTGGACAACTGCACGCTGGCGCCGATGCTGGTGAAGGGCGTGCCGCGCGAGGAAGCCGAGGCCCGCGCCATGGAATACCTGGAGCGCGTCAAGATCCCGCAACACGCCGCCAAGTATCCGGGCCAGTTGTCCGGCGGCCAGAAGCAGCGCGTGGCGATCGCGCGGGCGCTGTGCATGCGGCCCAAGATCATGCTGTTCGACGAGCCCACCTCGGCGCTGGATCCCGAAATGGTCAAGGAAGTGCTGGACACCATGGTGGCGCTGGCCCGCGACGGCATGACCATGGTCTGTGTGACGCATGAAATGGGTTTCGCGCGCGAAGTCGGCGACCGCGTGGTCTTCATGGACCAGGGCGCCATCGTCGAGGCCGACACGCCGGACAATTTCTTCCGCGCGCCGCGCACCGAACGCGCGCAGGCCTTCCTGGGGCAGATACTGGGTTGACCGGGTCCTTCAAATTCCGTTTGGCGGAACCTGTGGAATGGTTCCATGACGGCGGCCTGAAATGGCTCTAGCCGGTTTCGGCTACGCTACCTATCATGCATGTCACGCGGGCGCGCATGCGCCCATGCACCGCCAATGGAAAATGATCAGGGAAAAACGATGAACGGCGCTGATAGTCTTTGCGATACCTTGTTGGCCAACGATGTGGACGTTTGCTTCGCGAACCCCGGCACATCGGAAATGCACTTTGTCGCGGCATTGGATCGCAAACCGAAGATGCGTTGCGTGCTGGGCCTGTTCGAAGGCGTGGTGACGGGCGCGGCCGACGGCTATGCGCGCATGGCTGACAAGCCCGCGGCCACGCTGCTGCACCTGGGGCCGGGGTTGGGCAACGGCCTGGCCAACCTGCACAACGCCAAACGCGCCCGCACGCCCATGGTCAACATCGTGGGCGACCACGCCACCTATCACGTCCAATACGACGCGCCGCTGACCAGCGACGTCGAAGGCGTCGCGCGTCCGATGTCGCATTGGGTCAAGCGCACCACCAAGGCCGCCGACCTGTCCGCCGACGCCGCCGAAGCCGTGGGCGTGGCGCGCCGCTCGCCGGGCAACATCGCCACGCTGATCCTGCCCGCCGACGCGGCCTGGACGGACCTGCCCGACAATACTGCGCCGGTGCTGGCCAAGAGCGAGGCCCTGGCCCAGACCTCGGCCGAGGCGGTGCGCGCGGCGGTTGCCGCGATCCGCTCGGGTGAAGTCACGACGTTGATGCTGGGCGGTTCCGCGCTGCGCGAGCGCGCGCTGAACGCCGCCGGCCGCATCGCGCGCGCCACCGGCGTGCGGCTGGTGTCGGAAACCTCAAACCGCCGCATCGAACGCGGCGGCTCGCGTACCCCGGTGGACCGCCTGCCGTATCCGATCGACCTGGCGGTGGCCAAGCTGAAGGACATACGCCATCTGGTGCTGGTCGGGGCGAAAGCGCCTGTCGGCTTTTTCGCCTATCCCGGCAAGCCCAGCCTGCTGGCGCCGCCCGATTGCCAGCAGGTGGTGCTGGGCACGCCCGAGCAGGACCTGGCGCATGCGCTGGAGTGGCTGGCCGACGAGCTCGGCATCGCCCAGGACGCGCCGCGCCTGGCCGCCGCTCCCGCCAGCTACGAGGTGCCGCAGTCCGGCAAGCTGACCGGCGCCGCCGTCAACATCCTGGTCGCACACCATCTGCCGGAGCAGGCCATCGTCTGCGACGAGTCCATCACCCAAGGCCGCGAATTCCCCCTCTACAGCGTCAACAGCGCGCCGCACGATTGGCTCATGCTGACGGGCGGCGCCATCGGCATCGGCCTGCCCCTGGCGACCGGCGCCGCCGTCGCCTGCCCGGACCGCAAGGTCGTCACCCTGCAAGCCGACGGCAGCGGCATGTACACCTTGCAGGCGCTGTGGACGCAAGCGCGCGAGAACCTGGATTGCCTGACGGTGATCCTGGCCAACCGTTCCTATGCCACGCTGCACGGCGAAATGAAGAACGTGGGCGTGCAGGAACCCGGACGCAACGCTCGCCGCATGCTGGACCTGGAGGAACCGTACCTGGACTGGACGCATCTGGCGCGCGGCATGGGCGTGGAAGCGGTCAGCGTGGATACGGTGGAAGGATTCGCGCGCGCGCTGCAGGAAGGCCTGAAGCGCCGCGGCCCGTTCCTGATCGAAGCGGTGATCTAAACCCCCAGATAGCGCGTCAGCTGCTCGGGCTGCCGGGCCAGCGACGCGCTGTCGCCGTCTTGCACGATCTGGCCTTTTTCCATCACCAGGCAGCGGTCGGTGTGTTCCAGCACCGCCCGGTAATTGCGGTCCACGATCAGCGTGGACATGCCGCTGGCGCGGATCTGCCGGATGATTTTCCAGATTTCGGCCACGATCAGCGGCGCCAGCCCCTCGGTGGCCTCGTCCAGGATCAGCAGTTCGGGATTGGTCATCAGGGCCCGGCCGATGGCCAGCATTTGCTGTTCGCCCCCCGATAGCTGCTGGCCGCCATGCCCCAGACGTTCCCGCAGGCGCGGAAATACTTCCAGCACGCGGGCGTAGGTCCAGTCCTGGCGGCCGTCGCGGCCGGCGCGCGCGGCCACCTGCAGGTTCTCTCGCACGTTCAGGTTGGGAAAGATGCCGCGCCCTTCGGGCACGTAGGCCAGGCCCATGCGGGCGATGGCGTGCGGCTGCGCGCGGGTGCAGTCGCGGCCGTCCACGCGCACGCTGCCATGGGCGCTTCTGACGTGGCCCATCAGGCTGCGGATCAGCGTGGTCTTGCCCATGCCGTTGCGGCCCACCAGGCCTACGGATTCTCCTGGCGCGATATGCATGTCTATGCCGCGCAGCACGTGGCTGGCGCCGTAATAGACGTGCAGGCCGCCCGTTTCGATCAATGCGGTCATACGCTGGCTCCATGGCTGTCTTCGCCCAGGTAGGCGGTGCGCACGTCCGGGTTGGCGCGGATCGCGGCGGGCGTGCCGCTGGCGATGGCGGCGCCGTTGACCATGACGGTAATGGTCTCGGCAACGCGGAAGACCGCGTCCATGTCATGCTCCACCAGCAGGATGGCGTGGCCGGGCTTGAGCGCGTCCAGCAGCTCCAGGATGCGGTCGGTTTCCTCGGGACCCATGCCGGCCAGGGGTTCGTCCAGCAGCAGCACTTGCGGCTCGCCCGCCAGGCACATGGCGATCTCCAACTGGCGCTTGCGGCCATGCGGCAGCAGCCCGGCCTCGCGCGCGGCGTCATCGGCCAGGCCGGTGCGTTCCAGCGCGTGGCGCGCCAGCTCGGCGCTGTGGCGGCATTCCGTGGCCGAGCGCCACCAGTGCCAGAAGCGCTGGCGGCGCGCCTGCGCGGCCAGCCTGCAGTTCTCGAACACGCTCAGTTCGGGAAAGATGGTGGACCGCTGGTAGCTGCGGCCCAGGCCCGCGCGGGCCCGGTCGGGCTGGCGCCAGGTCGTGATGTCGCGCCCGCCCAGCATGACCTGGCCGCTGCTGGGCGCGAGTTCGCCCGAAAGGATGTTGATCAGCGTGGACTTGCCCGCGCCGTTGGTGCCGATGACGGCGTGGACCTGGCCGCGCTGCAATTGCAGCGACACGCCGTTCACCGCCATCAGGCCGCCGAAGCGGCGCGTGACCGCGCTTGCGGCAAGCAGGACCTCAGACATGGGGCTCTCCCTGGATGGGCAGGCGGGCGGAGGCGGGCTGGCGGCCGGCATGGGCAGCATCCGGTTTGGGCGCGGCGCGGGCGGCGTCTACGCCAGCGCCGGGTAGGCGCGCCGCGCGCCGTTGGCGCAGTTGCGCCGGCAGTCCCGCCAGGCCATTGGGCAGCAAGGCCACCAGCGCGATGATGGCGATGCCCAGCGGCAGGTGCCAGTGGCGCGCGTATTCGCCGAAAATCTCCTGCGACTGGAATAGTTCCTGCAGCAGCACCAGCGCCAGGGTGCCCAGCACCGCCCCGCCCAGGCTGCCCATGCCGCCCAGGATCACCATCAGCAGCACCAGGCCGGATTGTTCCCAGGCCAGCAGCTCGGGCGTGACGAAGCCGTCCTTCAGGGCGAACAGAAAGCCCGCCAGGCTGGCCAGCGTGGCGCCGATGACATAGGCGGCCAGCTTGTACGGATAGGTGGAATAGCCGGCCGCGCGCATGCGCTGTTCGTTGATGCGGATGCCGGCCAGCGCGGCGCCGAAGGGCGAACGCCGCAGCAGCGCCAGGAAGCCCCAGGTCAGCGCCAGGCAGGCCAGCACGAAGAAGTAGAAGGTCCGGGCATCGCCCAGGTCGAACGGCAGCCAGCCGCCCAGGGACAGCTCGGGCCGGAAGTACAGGTAGATGCCGTCGCTGCCGCCGCCGATCTTCGTGTCGTGGAACACGTAGTAGGCCATCTGCGAGAAGGCCAGCGTCACCATGATGAAGTACACGCCGCGGGTGCGCAGCGCCAGCGCGCCGGTCGCCAGCGCATAGGCTGCGGCGGCGAGCAGGGCGGCCGGCAGCAGCCACCACAGGCCGGCGGCCTCCGATTCCGGCGACAGCAGCGCCGCCACGTAGGCGCCGATGCCGAAGAAGGCGGCGTGGCCCAGGCTGACCAGTCCCGCGCCGCCCACCAGCAGCTGCAGGCTGAGCGCGAAGATCGCATAGATCATGATCTTGATCGCCAGGCCGGTGTAGTAGTCGCTGCCGCTCCAGGAAAAGGCGGCCAAAGCCAGCAGCGCCGCAATGGGCAAGAGTCGGTTCAACATGGTCAGCCCTGCTTGAACAGCCCTTCGGGCTTGCAAAGAAGTATGAAGGCCATCAGCAGGTACACCAGCACGCCCGCCGCGGACGGGAACAGCACCTGGCCGAAGGTTTCCACCACGCCCACCAGCATCGCGGCCAGGAAGGCGCCGCGGATCGAGCCGATGCCGCCGATCACCACCACCACGAAGCAGATGATGAGCACGCCGTTGCCCATGCCGGGGTAGACCGAGGACACCGGCGCGGCGATGCTGCCCGCCAGGGCCGCCAGCGCCACGCCCGCCGCGAACACCAGGCGGTAGAGCTTGTTGATGTCTATGCCCAGCGATCCGATCATCTCGCGGTTGCTGGCGCCGGCCCGCAGCATCATGCCCAGCCGCGTGCGCGTGATGACCCAGTACAGCAGCAGCGCCACCGCGATGCCGACGGCCGAGATGAACAGCCGGTAGACCGGATAGGTCATGACGTCGCCCAGCGCGATGCTGCCCTGCAGCCAGGTGGGCAGGGGCACGCCGTGCACGTCATTGCCCACCAGGATGCTGCGCAGCTCTTCGAACACCAGGATCAGGCCGTAGGTCATCAGCACCTGCTGCAAGTGGTTGCGCTTGTACAGGTAGCTGAAGAACGCGGCTTCCAGCAGGTAGCCCAGGGCGCCGGCCGCCAGCACGCAGACCGCCAGCGTGGCCAGGAAGCCGCCGCCCAGCCAGCGGTCGACGGCCGGTCCCAGCGCAAACGCCATGTACGCGCCGATCATGTAGAAACTGCCGTGGGCAAGATTGATGATGCCCATGATGCCGAAGATCAGCGTGAGTCCGCTGGCCACCAGGAACAGCAGCAAGCCGTACTGGAAAGCGTTCAGGCTCTGGATGAGCAGGATGCTGATGTCCATGGGGCCTCCCTGTGGCGGATTGTGGTCAGAGCTTGCAGCCGCGGGCCGGATCGGCCAGCTTCTTCACGGCGACATCCACGACCTTGTTTTCCAATCCGTCGACGCGGCGCAGGTAGATGTCCTGCACGGGGTTGCCCGCGCTGGACAGCGTGAAGGGGCCGCGCGGGCTGTCCACCGTGGCGCCGCGCATGGCCTTGCGGAAGTCTTCCTTCTTGGCGAAGTCGCCCTTCACCGCGGCCAGGCCCGACTGCATCAGCTGCGCCGCGTCATAGCCCTGCACCGCGTAGACGTCCGGCTGCGCCTTGTAGGCCTTGCTGTAGTCGGCGCGGAAGGCGTTGTCGCGCGGCGTGTTCAGGCCGTCGGCATAGTGCAGCGTGGTCAGCAGGCCTTGCGCCGAAGCGCCCTGGGCCTCCAGCGTGCCGTCGGTCAGGAAGCCCGAGCCATACAGCGGGATGGTCTTGCCCAGGCCAGCGGCATGGTAGTCCTGCACGAACTTCACGGCGCCGCCGCCCGCAAAGAACGTGAACACCATGTCGGGCTTGAGCGCCGCGATCTCGGTCAGCAGCGGCTGGAATTCCACGTTGGGAAACGGCAGGCTCAGTTCCTTCACGACCTTGCCGCCGGCCTTCTCGAAGCCCTCCTTGAAGCCGCCGATGGCCTCGTCGCCGGCCGCATATTTCCAGGTGATGGTGACGGCCGTCTTGTGGCCCTTGGCAAAGGCCACCGGACCCATGGCGTACGCAGGCTGCCAATTGGTGAACGAGGTGCGGAAGATGCCCGGGCCGCACAGCGGGCCGGTGATGGCGTTGGCGCCCGCGTTGGTCACGATCAGCGTGGTGTCGGCATCCTTGGCGGCCTTGGCCAGCGCCATCGCCACGCCCGAGTGCACGGTGCCGATCAGCACGTCCACCTGGTCGCGCTTGATCAGGCGGTTGGCGTTTTCGGCGGCCTTGGCGGGGTTGGACTCGTCGTCCACCTTGAAATATTCGATCTCGCGTCCGCCCAGCTTGCCGCCTTGCTCCGCGACATACAGCTTGAAGCCGTTCTCGATGGCGTTGCCCAGCGCGGCATAGGTGCCGCTGTAGGGCAGCATGAAGCCGACCTTGATCTTGTCGGCGGCCTGGGCGCCGGTGGCGGCGAGCGTCAGAGCCGCGGCGAGCGCAGCCCGGGTCAGGGCGTGGTTCATGGTTAGTCTCCGTGCTTGTTATGGGCCGACGCGGGGTCAGCGGGGTTGTGCCAGGCCGCCGACGAAACCGGCGACGGCCTGGATAACGCGGGCCGGCTGATCCTTGTGCGCCGAGTGGCCGCAGTCGGGCAGTTCCAGCAGTTCGGTCTGGGGCGCGAGCCGGCGTATGCCGCGGATCTGCGCCAAGGTGCCGTATTCGTCGTCCACGCCCTGGATCGCCAGCACCGGACAGGCGATGCGGGACAGGTAGTCGTCCAGATTCCAGCGGCGGAAAGCCGGATCCAGCCAGATGTCGTTCCAGCCCCAGAACGCCGAATCCGGGTCCGCGTGATAGCGCCCCAGCCGGGCGCGCAGGTCCGTGTCCAGGTAGGCTTGACGCGCCTGCGCGATGCTGGCGACCGATACGTCTTCGACCAGGATATGGGGCGCGGCGGCGACCACGCCGGCGACGGCGTCCGGATGCATCGCCGCATACAGCAGGGCGATCGAGCCGCCGTCGCTGTGGCCGAACAGCGCCGGCTTGTCGCGCCTGGCGTCCACGCCCAGTGCGCGCAGCAGCGCGGGCAGCACGTCGCGCGCCTCGATGTGCATGAAGTCCGCCGGCCGCTTTTCTGCGTGCGGCCGCGGTGTCGACAGTCCGTAGCCGTAGCGCGAGTACACCAGTCCGCGGCAACCGGCTGCCTCGCAGACGCGTAGTGGCCAGTCCTTCCACATGGCCACGGAGCCCAGCCCTTCGTGCAGAAATATCAGCAGCGGGGCGCCGGGGCGATCGACCCCGATCCACTGGCATTCCAGCCGCAGGTCTCGTCCGCCGGCATGGAAGTCGGCGAACACGGTCTCGGCCACGGCACAGGCGTTCATAGCGTGGCCTCTTCCAGCTGACGCAGGCGGAAGCGCTGTATCTTCCCGGTGGCCGTCTTGGGCAGTTCTTCCGTGAAATTGATCTGGCGCGGATACTTGAACGGCGCCAGATGCTGCTTCACGTAGTTCTGCAGCGCGGCCCCGGTCTGCGCGTCGGGTTCGAAGCCGGGGCGCAGCACCACATAGGCCTTGGTCTTGACCAGACCGTCGTGGTCCGGCACGCCGATCACGGCCGCTTCCAGCACGGCCTCGTGCTGCACCAGGATGTTCTCGACCTCCACCGGCGACACGTACTGGCCGCTGACCTTGATCATGTCGTCGCTGCGCCCGGCGTAGGTGTAGTAGCCGTCCGCGTCGCAGGTGTATTTGTCGCCGCTCTTGAGCCAATCGCCCAGGAAGCACTGGCGCGTCTTGTCGCGGTTGTTCCAGTACATCAGCGCCGCGCTGGGACCCTTGATGTAGAGGTCGCCGATGGCGCCGGGTGGCACCAGGGCGCCGTTCTCGTCGCGCAGCTGCACCTCATAGCCCGGCACGGGCTTGCCGGTGGTGCCGTAGCGCAGCTGCCCGGTCTGGTTGGAAATGAAGATGTGCAGCATCTCGGTGGAGCCGATGCCGTCCAGGATCTCGCAGCCGAAGTGGCGCGTGTAGCGTTCGCCGATGTCGCGCGGCAGCGCTTCGCCGGCGGACGTGCAGATGCGCATGGCGACCCGTTCGCGCGCCGGCAGGTCGGGCGAGGCCAGCATGCTGGCATACAGCGTGGGCACGCCGTAGAACACGGTGGGCCGGTGCTGCGTCAGGCGCTTGAAGACCGCCTGCGGCGTGGGGCGTTCGCCCATCAGGATCACGGTCGCGCCCACCGACAGCGGGAAGGTCAGGCCGTTGCCCAGGCCGTAGGCGAAGAACAGCTTGGCGGCCGAGAACACCACGTCGTCCTCGCGTATGCCGAGCACGGGCTTGGCATAGAGTTCGGCCGTGTGCCAGAGATTGCCGTGGGTGTGGACCACGCCCTTGGGCTTGCCGGTGGAGCCGGACGAATACAGCCAGAACGCAATCTCGTCGGACAGGGTGCGCGCCGCCGGCGCCAGCGGCGCGGCGGCCAGCAGCGTTTCGAATTCGCGCGCGCCCTCGGGCAACGGGCCGGCGGGCTGCGACACCACCAGGTGCTCGACGTCGGCGGGGGCCTGCGCCAGCGCGGCCTGCACCACGGGCAGCAAGGCGCCCGATGCGAACACGGCGCGTACGCGGCTGTGGCCGATGATGTAGGCGTAGTCGTCGGCGGTGAGCAGGGTGTTCACGGCCACCGGCACCACGCCCGCATGCAGCGCGCCTAGAAACACTACCGGCCAATCGACGGTGTCCTGCATCAGCAGCAGGATGCGCTCCTCGCGCCGCAGGCCCAGTTGGCGCAGCGCGCCGGCCATGCGCGCCACCCGTTCCGCCAGTTCGCCGTAGCTGATCTGGCGCGTGTCGTCGATGTAGGCTGGCTTGGCTGCGCGCGGCGCATTCAGCGCCGCCAGGTGGCTGGCGAAGTTGAGTTCGGCGGGACAGGCGTTCACGGTTGTCTCCTGATGTCCTGTGGGGTGGAAGCCGCGCTATGTGTTTTTTTCTGGCGGCGGGGCGGGCGCTAGGACCGCGTGAAATCGATGGCGCCGCCCGGCAGCAGGTACAGCACCAGCGCGCGGCCGCCGCTCACGGTTGGGCTGTGCGCGCTGCCGGGGCCGTAGACCAGCCAGCCGGCGCCGTGGCCGTCGAAGCTGGCGCCTTCGGTCAGCGGCATGATCATGTCGATCTCGCCATTGGGGTGCGCGTGGTGCGGACCGGCAAGATCGTTCATGTCCACCACGTCCACCGAGCAGTCCGCCAGGTCGGGCGCCGGCTTGATGACGCGGCCGTAGCGGATGCCGCCGGCTTCCCGGCTGCACATCCAGCCCTCGGCCACGCCCTGCCTGCAGGTGGCGTATATCTCCTGGAACAGGGCGCTTTGCGGACCGGCCTCGCGGTTCAGGCTTTCCTGCAGCGCCGCGTCCAGCGGCTGGCCTTGCGTCAGGCGCGTGACCTCGCGCATCAGGGCATGGAATTGATCAGGCGTACTCACCGGGCTCCTCCTTTACACTGTCGGCGCTTCAGAATCGACATGAAATCGACTGCTGCTTTTTTGCACATGAGGCGCTTTGGACTGATTGAATGGAAAAATAGTGCTTCCATTGATTATGGTCAAGCACTATAGTGCATAAAACGTGGTAATCAGGGTTTTTGCGGAGTCACGTAAACATGAATCAAGCGCTAGACGCGGCGCCATCCGAACCCAGGCGGGAAGCGTTCCTGGTGGCCTTGGGCGAGCGGGTGCGCCGCCTGCGGGCCATACGCGGCATGACCCGCAAAGGCCTGTCGCAGGTGACAGGCGTATCGGAACGCCACCTGGCCAATCTGGAACATGGGGTGGGCAATGCGTCCATCCTGGTGCTGCTGCAGATTGCCCGAGCCTTCAACTGCGCACTGGCCGAACTGGTGGGCGACGTCACCACCGAATCGCCCGACTGGCTGCTGATCCGCGAGCTGCTCAGCGGCCGCACGGAATCCGACCTGCAGCGCGCGCGCGAGGCCCTGACCCAGCTGTTCGGCGTAGGGGCGGGGGCGCAGCGTCCCAACCGCACGCAGCGCGTGGCGCTGATCGGCCTGCGCGGCGCGGGCAAGTCCACGCTGGGCCAGATGCTGGCCGATGACCTGGGCTACCCCTTCGTGGAGCTGAACCGCGAGATCGAGCGCGTGGCCGGGTGCAGCATCCTGGAGATCCACAATCTGTACGGCCCCAACGCCTACCGCCGCTACGAACGGCGGGCGCTGGAAGAGGCCGTGCAGATCTACCCGGAAATGGTGCTGGCCACGCCGGGCGGGCTGGTGTCCGAGCCCGCCACCCTGAACCTGTTGCTGGCGCATTGCTACACGGTATGGCTGCGCGCCACCCCCGAGGAGCACATGGGCCGGGTCATGGCGCAGGGCGATTTCCGTCCCATGTCGGGTAACAACGAGGCCATGGCCGACCTCAAGCGCATCCTGGCCGGGCGCGAAGCCTTCTACGCCAAGGCCGATCTCACGTGGGTCACCAGCAACCTGGACGTGCAGGAAAGCTTTGCCGGCCTGCGCACCCAGGTACGCAAGGCCTGCGGCCTGCCGCTATAGGCGGATTCGATGCCGGTCAGGCCGGCAATATGCATTTTTATGCATGCCCCGCTTGACGGGGCTTTTTTTGTCCTCTAATCTGCACAATAATTCATGTAGTGCAGTATTTTTCCTGTTTCGGCAGGCGTTCGAGGAGACACACTATGAGCAGCACCCTCAACCGGGTTGATTTCCGGACCGACCCCGAGCAGTACCGCCACTGGCGCCTGAGCTTCGACGGCCCGGTCGCCACGCTGGCCATGGATGTTGCCGAGGACGGCGGCCTGCGTCCCGGCTACAAGCTCAAGCTGAATTCCTACGACCTGGGCGTGGACATCGAATTGCATGACGCCTTGCAGCGTATCCGCTTCGAACACCCGGAAGTGCGCACCGTGGTCGTCACCAGCATGAAGGACCGGATCTTCTGTTCCGGCGCCAATATTTTCATGCTGGGCCTGTCCTCGCACGCCTGGAAGGTGAACTTCTGCAAGTTCACCAACGAAACCCGCAACGGCATTGAAGATTCCAGCCGCCACAGCGGCCTGAAGTTCATCGCCGCGCTCAACGGCGCCTGCGCCGGGGGCGGCTACGAGCTGGCGCTGGCCTGCGACGAGATCATGCTGATCGACGACCGCTCGTCCGCGGTCGCGCTGCCCGAGGTGCCGCTGCTGGGCGTGCTGCCCGGCACCGGCGGCCTGACCCGCGTGACCGACAAGCGCCGCGTGCGCCACGACCACGCCGACATCTTCTGCACCCTGGTCGAAGGCGTGCGCGGCCAGCGCGCCAAGGACTGGCGCCTGGTGGACGACGTGGTCAAGCCGGCCCGTTTCGAGGAGGCCGTGCGCGAACGCGCGCAGGCGCTGGCGCAGGGCAGCGACCGCCCGGCGGGCGAGCAGGGCATCGCGCTGACGCCGGTGCAGCGCACGGAAAGCGCCGACGGCCTGTCCTACCGCTATGTGGATATCCAACTGGACCGCGACAGGCGCCAGGCCACCTGGACGGTGCGCGCGCCCGAGGGCGCGGTGCAGACCGAACTGCAGGACATAGTCGCGGCCGGCGCGGCCTGGTGGCCGCTGCAGATGGCGCGCGAACTGGACGACGCCATCCTGTCGATGCGCACCAACGAGCTGGACATCGGCACCTGGATCATCAAGACCGAAGGCGATGCCGCGCTGGTGCTGGCTGCCGATGCCGCTCTGCAGCAGCATGCTGACCACTGGTTCGTGCGCGAAACCGCCGGCATGCTGCGCCGCACGCTGGCGCGCCTGGACGTGACCTCGCGCAGCCTGTTCGCGCTGATCGAGCCGGGTTCCTGCTTTGCCGGCACCCTGCTCGAACTGGCGCTGGCCGCCGACCGCAGCTACATGCTGGACAACGAAGACGAATCCGCGCCCGCGCAGATCGTGGTGGGCGAACGCAATTTCGGCGCCTATCCGCTGGTCAACGGCCAGAGCCGCCTGCAGCGCCGCTTCTACGAAGAAGAAGCGCCCTTGGAAGCGGTGCGCGCGCGCGCCGGCCAGCCGCTGTCGGCCACCGATGCGCTGGATCTGGGCCTGATCACCTATGCGCCGGACAACATCGATTGGGACGACGAGGTGCGCATGATGCTGGAGGAGCGCCGCGCGCTGTCGCCCGACGCCCTGACCGGACTGGAAGCCAACCTGCGCTTCGGCGGACAGGAAACGATGGAGACCCGCATCTTCGGCCGCCTCACCGCCTGGCAGAACTGGATCTTCAATCGCCCCAACGCCGCCGGCGACAAGGGCGCGCTCAAGCTCTACGGCAAGGGCGAGCAAGCCGCATTCGACTGGAACCGGGTCTGACGGCCCCGCGACACCGCGCCGCGCGACCGCGGCCATCCCAAAGAACAGGAGCGAGACATGTCTGGCATCAACTACACCGATAAGATCCCCAACAACGTCAATCTGTCCGGCGACCGCACCTTGCAGCGCGCGCTGGAACACTGGCAGCCCAACTACCTGCAGTGGTGGCAGGACATGGGGCCAGACGGCTCCCATGGTTTCGACGTCTACTTGCGCACGGCGGTCAGCGTGCAGCCTGACGGCTGGGCGCACTTCGATCACGTCAAGATGCCGGACTACCGTTGGGGTATCTTCCTGGCGCCGCAGGACGGGCAGCGCAAGATCCACTTCGGCGAGAACATGGGCCGCGACGTCTGGCAGGACGTGCCCGGCGAGCACCGCGCCAACCTGCGCCGCATCATCGTCACGCAGGGCGATACCGAGCCGGCCTCGATCGAACAGCAGCGCCACCTGGGCCTGACCGCGCCCTCGCAGTACGACTTGCGCAACCTGTTCCAGATCAACGTCGAGGAAGGCCGCCACCTGTGGGCCATGGTCTACCTGCTGCATCGCTATTTCGGCCGGGATGGCCGCGAAGAGGCGGACGCGCTGTTGCAGCGCAGCTCAGGGGATTCCGACAACCCGCGCATCCTGGGCGCGTTCAACGAGAAGACGCCTGATTGGCTGGCCTTCTACATGTTTACCTACTTCACCGACCGCGACGGCAAGTTTCAGCTGTGCGCGCTGGCGGAGTCCAGCTTCGATCCGCTGGCGCGCACCACCAAGTTCATGCTGACCGAGGAGGCGCACCACATGTTCGTGGGCGAATCCGGCATTTCTCGCGTCATCCAGCGCACCTGCGAGGTCATGAACCAGTTGAAGACCGATGACCCGGCCAGCGTGCGCGCGGCTGGCGTGATCGACCTGCCCACCATCCAGCGCTACCTGAACTTCCACTACAGCGTCACCATCGACCTGTTCGGCGCGGACCAGTCGTCCAACGCCGCCATCTTCTACGGCTCGGGCCTGAAGGGCCGCTATGAAGAAGGCAAGCGCACCGACGACCATCAGCTGAAGAACGACACCTATCGCGTGCTGACCGTGGAAAACGGCAAGCTGCGCGAGATCGAGGTGCCGATGCTGAACGCCCTGAACGAAGTGCTGCGCGACGACTTCATCCGCGACTCGGTCGCTGGCATCGGCCGCTGGAACAAGGTCATCGAAAAGAGCGGCTTGCCGTTCCGCCTGCAAGTGCCGCACAAGGCCTTCAACCGCCAGATCGGCACGCTGGCCGGCATCCGCATGTCGCCCGAAGGCGAGATCCTGTCCGAATCGCAATGGCAGGCCAACAGCCACAAATGGCTGCCCACGCCCGAGGATCGCGCCTTCGTCGCGTCGTTGATGGGCCGCGTCACCGAGCCGGGCAAGTTCGCCAACTGGATCGCGCCGCCCGTCATGGGCGTCAACCGACAGCCGGT